>CAYRJT010000409.1:0-1502 GCA_964424675.1 uncultured Lachnospiraceae bacterium | reverse complement strand
GTTTTTTGATCAGATCACGAATCTCCATAATCTGCTTGGGATCCAGTCCAACTGTAGGCTCATCCAGAATAATAATTTCCGGGTATCCCAGAATTGCCTGTGCAAAACCGACTCTTTGACGATATCCTTTTGACAGGTTTTTGATCAGTCTGCCACTGACTTCTGCGACTCCGGTCATTTCCATTGCTTCGTTGATCTGATCAGACCGGGAGCTTTTCTCCAGCTTCTTCAGCTCTGCAACGAATTTCATATATTCCAGAACTGTCATATCCTGATACAGGGGCGGCAGCTCCGGCAGATAGCCGATATTTTCTTTGGCTTTTTCCGGCTCTTTAAAAATATCATGTCCGTTGATGGTCACAGTTCCCTCTGTTGCGCACAGATACCCTGTTATGATATTCATGGTAGTGGATTTTCCGGCACCGTTCGGGCCGAGAAAACCATAAATCTGTCCTTTTTCTACACGGAAGCTCAGATTCCTGACTGCTTCATGATTCCCGTATTTTTTCGTAAGATTGTTTACTTCAATCAATGATTTCACCCTTTCCTATTTAGTTTCATACTTAATAAACTATATTAAACAAATGTGATGGAATTTGCAAATATTTGTGAAGAAACTGTGAAATAATCAAGGGAGAGTATTTCCCAAAATTGATTGACAAATGGCATAGATTAAAATATAGTTTAAACAGGTTAAAAAGAGTTAACATGAGAGGAAGAACAGAATGATATTTCAGACATTGAACGGCAATTGGGTCATGAATGAAAAGGGCACGGAAAAGTATCTGGATGCAGTGATACCGGGCTCTGTCATGTCTACGCTCTTATTGCAGAGAAGAATAGAAGATCCGTTTTACCGATTGAACGAATATAAAGCCAGAGAAATCTCGAGAAAGGATTTTTTCTTTTACAGAGAATTTGAAGTGTTGCCGGAACTGTTTGAACAGGAGAGAATCCGTCTGGTCTGTGAAGGCATTGATACCATTGCAAAAATCTACATCAATGAGATGTATGTCGGCAGAACCACAAATATGCACCGTACATGGAGCTTTGACGTTAAGAATTTCCTGCGTGAGGGCATCAATTTTATCAATATTGAATTCACATCACCATTGGCCTTTATCGACAGCTACCATACGGGACCGGGTAAGACGATTACCTGCGTTCCGAGTGGATGCATGAAGGGCAATCAATTCATCCGGAAAGCGCACTGTATGTTCGGCTGGGACTGGGGCGCACAGATTCCGGATATGGGTATCTGGAGAGATATTAATCTGGTCGGCTACTCGTTGGTGCGGCTGAAGGATGTAGAGATCCTGCAGCATCATGAGGAGGACAAGGTCGGAATTGAAATCAATGTAGAGACCGAAACATTCCGCAAAGCAAATTATGTGATTCATGCAGAACTGGAAACACCTGAAAGAAGAGTGTTAGCGACCAGTGAGACAATCGAAAAAAACGATGCGCATCTGTTTATAGAGGTGGATAATCCTAAGCTGTGG
>CAYRJT010000408.1:0-1507 GCA_964424675.1 uncultured Lachnospiraceae bacterium | reverse complement strand
GTGTTACAAAATTCATACCACTGACAGGTGTTACACTGCCGTTAGTCAGCTACGGAGGTACCTCGGTACTGACGACGCTGGTTATGTTTGCAATGATACAAGGATTATATATATTAAGGATGGACGATCATGTTCGGAAGACGAAAAAGGGAAAGCAAAACAGAAGAGAATAGTGTAAAGACGGGAAAAAGAAAGAAAGCGCAGGCAAAAGGAAACAGGGAGATTGCAAATATCACCTATATTTTTGTTGCACTTTTTATTGTCATGATTGGTTATCTCATGTACTTTATTGCAGTGGACAGCAGCAGTGTCATCAACAATTCCTATAATTCACGACAGGAGCTGCTTGCTAAAAAGGTAGTCAGAGGCAAAATCTATTCAGCGGACAGACAGATACTGGCAGAAACCATAGTCAATGCAGATAAGACTGAAACCAGAAATTATCCGTTTGGAGCTTTATTTGCTCACGCAGTAGGTTTTTCTACACATGGAAAGACGGGAATTGAATCCATGGAGAATTTTAATCTTCTGACATCCAATGCATTTGTAACGGAACGTCTGCAGAATACGATTTCCGAAGAAAAGAACATTGGGGATAATGTCATCACAACGCTTGACCCTGCACTGCAGAAAGCAGCCGGAGAAGCTATGGGCGTATATCGCGGAGCAGTGGTTGTCATGGATCCTGAAACAGGAAAGATATTAGCCATGGTATCAAAACCGGATTTTGACCCGAATACGGTAGATGCTGAATGGGAGAGTGTCACTGCTGATACAGAAACAGGAGCACTGGTCAACCGGGCTACACAGGGACTGTATCCGGGAGGCTCGACATTTAAGATTGTAACAGCACTTGCCTATCTCAGAGAGCATATGGCAGACTACGGTCAATATGAATATCACTGTAACGGACATTTTGAAAAGGACGGACAGGTGATCAACTGCTATCATGGTATCAGCCACGGACAGGTGGATCTGAAACAGTCATTTGCTGATTCCTGCAATTCATCCTTTGCAAATATCAGCACGCAGCTCAATAAGAAAAAATTTCAGGATACCTGTCATGAACTTCTGTTCAATCAGGAATTATCTTTGGATTTTTCATGCAAACAAAGTTATGTTCCAATCAATGCAAACTCTGATCTGGAGGAAGTTATGCAGACAGCAATCGGGCAGGGAAAGACACAGATTACACCAATGCATATGGCGATGATCACCTCGGCAGTTGCAAAGGACGGGGTTTTGATGAAGCCGTATCTGATTGAAAGAATAGAAAATTATAATCAAGATGTGATCAAAGAATATAAACCGGATACTTACGGAAGACTGATGACAGCTGAAGAGGCTGGAATACTGCAGACATTTATGAAAGAGGTCGTTCAGTCCGGTACCGGAACCAAACTCAAGGGACTGGCATATGAGGCTGCCGGAAAGACAGGATCGGCAGAGTATACCACAGATAAAAGTGAAAGCCATGCATGGTTTACGGGATATGGCAAGATGGGAG
>CAYRJT010000407.1:0-1528 GCA_964424675.1 uncultured Lachnospiraceae bacterium | reverse complement strand
CGCTGATTGAGGAGATCACGAACCGGTGGATCAAACTGATGCAGATCGAGAAATACTATTACTGGGAGACGAGCGAGCATCAGCAGAATGCCATGAAGATGCAGGAAGAATACGAGAAGGAAGCGAGAATGTCGATATTTGGGGAAGTGTGAAAACCGGGCTTTAGGCAATCCGTTTTTTGAATAACGAACCTACGCGAAATTTGATCAATAATCCATTTTTTTATGCTGACAAAAATTGATTCCATTATCGTTCAGTTTGTCAGAGGAAACCGCCATTTTATTGAGGCAGGTAAACTTTTAACAATTGGACTTCTCGCGTTATTATCATTATTTGTTTCAATATACTTCATCTACTTCAGCCCCTATGCAGGATTCAGATTTGTCTATGTATTTATCCCTCATCTGTATCTGATCCCGATAATTCTCCTCTCTCTCTGGTATCCAAAATCCGGCATCTGGTTAGTAATTCTGATATTAGCATCACTATTTACACTCTGGATTTTTGCAGATATCCTGGGATATTCATTTCCACCCCTCTTCATGATCCTATATACAGGAATTGATCTGGCAATTTTTGTTGTTTTCCTTCTCTATGTAAAGGACAGAAGACTTGTTGAAGCAGTCATTCTTGATCTAATCGAACATAGTACTGAAAGGAACACAGACAAGAAAAACGGTGCAGAACAATTAGCAGGGGACTTTGATGCAATAATTTGTGCAATGAATTCTGATGATGAAAACATCCGGGAAGAGGCAGTGGCTGCATTATCAGAGTTTCACGATGAAAGAGCGGTTTTTCCTCTGATTACTGCATTACGGGATGAAAGCATTTTTGTCAGGAGAGGGGCTGCTGAGGCACTCGGAAAAGTAGGTTCGATAAAAGGAGTAAAGCCCCTTATTTCAGCCCTTGCTGATGATAACAGGAACGTTCGGGAAGCATCTGCTGAAGCACTTGGACATCTTGGAAAACTGGCGATCCCAGAAATGGTCCGCAATATGTCAAGCGGAGACTGGCGGATACGAATGGGTGTAATTATTGCGATGCGGCTTTCAATTGATCAACCAGATACAGATCCCATTATCCGGATGTTATCAGATGAATCATCATATGTCAGAAGAGAGGCTATAAAGACCTTAGGAAGGATTGGTGATCAACGAATTATCCCTTATCTCGTAGAAGCGACGTATGATACAGATCCGGGAGTGAGACTGCGCGCAATCAGAGCAATAACAAAAAAAGGATCAGAATCAGAGGTACTACAGGTGCTTAAGAGATGCATGCAGGATTCTGATAATTTTGTCAGGATACGAGCAAAGGAAGAATACGAAAAGTTCTCTACATCAGCTATTGCTATCAATAAGTAATTGAAACCTGCACTCGCAAATTATTTGTAACGAAAGGTGGAATTTACACTATGAAATTCTTTATGAAGAATGAATCAGCTTTTACCGGTCTTGAAGCCGCAATCATACTTATTGCATTTGTCGTTGTTGCAGCAGTATTTTCATATACTATTCTTGGAGCC
>CAYRJT010000406.1:0-1557 GCA_964424675.1 uncultured Lachnospiraceae bacterium | reverse complement strand
TCTGCTCTGTCTTTTCAACATTCTCGCTCTGGCGCTGCATAATCTCTCTCACCTCATCCATCGTCTCAACAGCTTTATTAGAATCCTGAATCAGCAGCGTGATGATCTGCTCGATCTGTCTTGCCGATTCGTTGGACTGCTCAGCCAGCTTCTGGATCTGTGCCGCAACAACAGCAAATCCACGTCCCTGCTCGCCTGCTCTTGCTGCCTCTATAGAAGCATTCAAAGAAAGCAGATTTGTTTCCTCTGCTATGGCAGTGATCAGGTTTGTTGCTTCTCTGATCTTCATAGCAGATTCATTGGTCGTATTCGTCTGCTCATAAATAACGTCAATCGCTGTTTTCGCTTTCTGATTGATGCCATTCAGTTCGTTCAGGGTCTTGGTAGCCTCATTGCTGGAGCTCTGCATCTCTGATGCATTGTTATACAGCTCTTCTACCTCTGCCTTTGTTTCCTCCACCATATTGCCCATCAGGATGACATTTTCTGTAGCCTTCTGTGTCTCATCAGCCTGTGATGTCGCACCGTCAGCAATCTCATGTATTGCCTGCTCTACCTGTCCTACAGAATCCGCTGCACTGCTGGATGTTCCGTTCAGGTCATTCGATGCAGTATAGAGTACAGAGCTCTGGCTCTTGATGCCGCTCATGATCTTGATCAGTTCATCTTTCAGTTTCGTTATGTACCGTGCTACGTCGCCGACCTCATCCTTCCGCGCCAGCAGCTTCTCGTCCATAGACACTGTCAGATTGCCCTTTGATACCTCTTCTACTACAGCGATGCTCTTCTTCAGGCTGTTTACGATATTGTTTGCCATCAGGATAGCAAACAGTCCGCAGACTATCATCAGAACCGCTATTGCAATAAACAGCATATTGGTAACCCTGCTGATTTCCTTTTCTACATTTACCTGGCTCTTTCCGGCAAAGACCATACCACATGGAGTCGTTGTTCCTTCCTGGTACATCGGAACATAATATACATAGAAGTCCGAGCCTGCTACATTGACATGATCAGCCGTATAATCCTTTCCGCCCTTCAGTACTTCTGCCACTACCTTCTCTGTTGCCTGTGTACCGATGGCACGTTTTCCATCACTGATTACAGATGTCATATAACGTGTATCACCAAAGAATATGGTTACTTCAATTCCTGTTTCATTCTTAATCTCATCAGCTACAGCCATAGACTGTGAAATATTCAAATCGCCCTTCCAGAGTTCATTATTCTCATCCACATAATACTCTCCGGGTACATCCAGTTCAAAAGCACTTCTAACTGATAATACTGTGGAATGAAGACCGGTATACACCTCTTCCTCCATTTTGTCCGTAACCTGCCATTTTGTAACCACAAAGGATATAATCCCCATCAGCAGTACCGGCACCAATGCCAAAATCATGATCTTTGACTTTAACTTCATACGATCGCCCCTTTTCTGTGTTTATTCCGTCTAGCATATATACTGGAAATGACCATATTTGACATCATCTCTAATATTAATTACTCAACTTTCCCAGCAAATATTTCCGAATAATGTTTGAATAAATGTAGCTT
>CAYRJT010000405.1:0-1569 GCA_964424675.1 uncultured Lachnospiraceae bacterium | reverse complement strand
TATAATCGCAGTATTTTATGCAAGGGGTAACAAGCAGGCTGAACCTTTCGGCCGATTCGCTCACTACGTCAAGCGAGGTCTTTATTCCCCTTTTCTGTGCAAGGCTTAATGCTCTTGCCATTACTCTTTATTGTAATCACCTGAGGATTGGTTGTTGCAGCAGGAGTAGCAACTTTCATCTGCCATTTTCCATCAGTAGAACTCTTTGCTGTATATGTATTCTTGTTCCATGAAGTTGTCAAAGTTACATTTGCTCCAGGGGCAGCCTCACCCCAAATATTAACATCCGAAGATTGTTGCAACACCATATTGTCACTAAGTAATGATGGAACTTTCAGCTCCCCATTCACTTTTGAAAAGTGTTGTGCATTGATATTCATTGATAAGCACAACAGAAATAATAAAGTAAAAAAATGTGTTTTCATTATTCTATTTTTTTCGGTATATAAAAGTCAATTGAGATCTTTAAGGAAGTTCTCCACATCTCGCTCAATCCTCTTGTAAAGTTCACAGCTTTTGTATGTGGTATGTTTCTTAAGTATAATATCAACATCCGACTGACTGCGTTGATAGCTTGTCAGTTCATTATTCATTTGCATCTGATGTTCAGCCAATCGCATAATCTCCTGCTCACGTTCATTCCTTAGAATGTTGCACACAGGCACAAGAAGTCTCATTACCACATTGTCCATTATATGATGACCCTGAATGAATAGATAAGTATTCTCGGGATATACTCCAAGAGTTCTAAACTCCTTCTTCATATCATCAATCTCTTGCAATGCTTCCGGATGGTGATATTCCAACTCACGCAGCTTGTTAATAACTTTCTTGCTCATAACGTTTAATGCATGTTCAGGATGATGTATGCTTACAGTGTCAATCCGTACAAATGAGCAAAAGGTCATCATAGAAAACTCATTGAGAATATGATTTCTGTAAAACCATACCGACCAAATAAAGAGAGGATATGCAATCTTGGAATACTCTTCCATAAATGCAGAGAAATCTATTACATGTCTGTCATTGAGTGTAGCCATGACACATACCTCCTGAAGTCCTTCTGCATAGCACTGGTAGTTCTCTATGGCATAGGCATAGGTGTGAAAGACATATCTGTTTTCGATTATATTCGTTGATGTCTGTGTAGCCCCTTGCAAAAGGTAATCGTAGTCGCTATCAACACAAGCAATCATATTCTCTCCTAACTTTGAGCCAAGGTCATTCATCAATACAGTCTTCTTCCCTTTTGCCAAAGTTGTTTGCGATGGCAGCATAACCTCAAAGTATCGTGTCTTATCTTCATATTTTGCGAAGAGTGTGCGCCAGAAGGATATATCATCATAGCTCTCTACGTAAGCAATAATTTTCTTGCGACTGTTTTTGGGCTTTAATGAGTTGGCAGCAGCAAAGTATAATGAAGATAGATTGTCAGATAATCTCTTCCCCATATCTATTTCTCTGTTATATCGCTGACTTCTGTTACTGCATCCATCCAGCCGTTCATAATGACAGCAGGTGAGTGTGTTGTAAGAATAATCTGGACATTAGGATTAAGTTCTCGTATCA
>CAYRJT010000404.1:0-1571 GCA_964424675.1 uncultured Lachnospiraceae bacterium | reverse complement strand
AAAACATAAACCGGCTCTCCCCACCCGTAAAAAAACAAGCTGAATACAAACAAAATTACATTGCGCCATTTAAGCGGTGCAATGTAATAAACGAACAGTACAATCGGTAAATATACGAATAAAAATAAAGTACTTGAAAATACCATAATCTATATCTCTGACCCCTTCCGGCTCCTGACAGACCAGGCTGCCTGACTTAAGCCTCATGATATCATAATTCATGACACATTTCCACCGTGAAATGGACAGTCGCTTATTCCTTGCCTTACTGTCGTTTCTTGATTATAATAGAACAGGCGGCAGAAACAGGAGGCGATCCATCATGTACCAGAGTTCAGAATACTTTTTATCCACGGGAGAATTTGCAAAGCTATGTAATACAACGAGAGATACGCTCCGTCATTATCATGAGATCGGACTTCTGATTCCTCAGAAAAATGAAGAAAACGGATATTATTTTTACAGCCTTGCACAGGTGACATCCTACTACTTTATCAGTCTCTTTCGTCAGCTGGACACGCCCCTGTCTAATATTAAGGAATGTCTGATCAGCTCTGACGAAGATGCCTATTATGATTTCTGCAGAGATCAGCTGAACAGTCTGGTCAAAATGCGCTCTGAAATCAACCGCAAAATCGTTTCACTCAGCAATGCAACAATGCTGATGCGTCATATGAGACACGCTGAGGGAAATACCCCTCATGTATTCTCCTTCCATGAAAAAACAACCTACTATATCACTTCGATTCGTTCCTCCCGTTCTGCACATGCGGCAGATATTGCAGATGATATCAGACGACATATAGAGACCTGTTCCAAACGGCCGGAGATCTATCCTTTTCCTATCTCTGCTACGATTGACCGCGAGGATTTCTTTCAGGGCATCTACCAATACAAACAGCTTTGCAGCAGTACCTCAGCCAAGCCAAACGGTACTGACATCCTGCAGATGCCGACCACCCGGGTCGTTGGCTGCTCCTGTAAGGACAGCAATACTGACATCAGCGACATCTACCGCCGGCTGCAGCATTTTATTGAAGAGCAAAAAATAACGGTCATCTCTGACCTGTTTTCCATGAATCTGTTCAACTTCATGGATACGCAGGCCGAGCACCGTTACTTAAAATACTTATTCTTCTGTATCGAGGATTAAGAAAAGTGCTGCTGTCTCTGAAGGATATACTCTGCTAGCAGATCTGCCGTCAGTTTCTCTCCCAGCTTGCTGCTGTTGACGGCAATGTCATAATTTCTGGAGTCTCCCCATTTTCCCTTACAGTAGTAATTATGATAATGCTTTCTCTTACTGTCCTGTCTGTTGATAAAGCTTTCTGCCTCTTCCCTGGTGAGATGATAAAGTCTGACCACCCGGTCTATCTTGCTTTCCCAATCGCCAAGTACAAATATGGATACCAGAGCAGGCTGATTTTTCAGAATTGTCTCAGCACATCGGCCTACCACAACGAAGGATTCACCTTTTTCAGCCCTTTTCTTGATAAATTCAAACTGCATATTTGCAAGATTCTCCTCCATGGATTGTGAATATCCGTAAAGTGATCTTGTCAGAAACTTAT
>CAYRJT010000403.1:0-1582 GCA_964424675.1 uncultured Lachnospiraceae bacterium | reverse complement strand
TAAATAATCCATCAAAAAAGCCTTGAGACTCAATCGGAGTTTCAAGGCTTTTTAACAGTAACTGTTGAACAACATGCCGCTGTAGTTACTCGTGACGTATGGATTGGCTAATGACCGTCCGGGATTCTTGTAGGCCACGATTGTCTTCTCAGCATAATGCATCGGATTCAGGGATACCTGATTTGCTTTGCCTAGTACAGAACCGGCGAAGCTCTTGATGGTGCTGAAACGTTCCAGCGCATCATCCTCCTGTGCAGTCTGCTGGAGCAGGCTCTTATCCAGGCTGATCGTACCGTTATCCTGTACGGTGAGTCCGATCGAGTCCAGATTGTTCTTATAATTCAGTGAGATATTGCTCATGTCATTGATCAGTCTGCCTGTATGGGGGTGCGCATCCACATATTCAGAGGCTTTCTGCAGAAATGAGTTATAGCCCTGTATTAGATGACTGATATTCTCTGTAAAGGATTCCACATCTGTCTTCAGTCCGATGGTTGCAGGAACTCCGGGTTCACTGACACCATTCAGTGACAGGCGGAATGTCTTTTCAATCGTAAATTCATTGGCGTAGGTACTTCTTTCTTCACCGTTTAGCAGAAATCTGGCATTTTCAGCATTCTGACTGATTTGATTCAGCCCAAAGTAATCTACAGTACCGGACATCTTACTTGTATGGTGATCAGATACGACAAACAACTCATTCTGCTGATCTGAAATACCGGTATCTGATGATTTGAGGCGGAGAGCTGTGCTGCCTTCTCCGTTTTCGACTCTTTCTGCTTCTACACCAATATTGGATTTATTGATCAGTCGTGCGAGCTTATCCTGAATGTCCTGATTGGTATCACCTTGATTAACATTGAACTGGAATTCGTAATCCAGATCACGGACATGGATATCAAAGGAATAGGTATCCGGATCCAGCCCCATCTCACCTGCAGGCAGATACTTGCCTTCATTGACCTGGTTTTTAGCCAGCGACTGTACCTCTACTTCGAGAGAAGGGAATTCGTCATCTTCATTTACGTTTCCTATATAAGAAGCGGTTACGACACCTTCATCACTGGAGGAGACTGCTTTCTTATTGAGCAGCTGATTTTCATCTCCGCCGGAAAGAGAGGAAATGACGTTCTTCAGATCGCGTGCGTTTTCCTTCATACCCACAGCAAATTCACCAATGTCGGCATCAGCCTTGATCAGATACAGAGGGGATTCTTTATTTAATTTGACAATGGAATTATATACACTGCGCAGTTCACTCTTTTTATGGGTATCATACTGAGATGAAGTACCCTTCGGCGCGAATGTAGTCAGATAATGATTATAGACTGTATTAAGAGCTGCTATATTGGCCATGTCTGCCCCTCCTTTCATCCATGAAATGTACCGCGTCCTTACGGTGCTGGGCATAAAAACCTACTTTTATATAGTTATCATACTCTAAAATACGTAAATTTGCAACCCTTACAGCTGATTTTACTGCAAAAAATCAACATTTTTATGCAAAATTTAAGTTGACGCGAACGATTGACTATGGTATAGTAATCAAGCGAGATGAGAGAAAGGTCTCTTTTTTTTGCTC
>CAYRJT010000402.1:0-1625 GCA_964424675.1 uncultured Lachnospiraceae bacterium | reverse complement strand
AAGCAAACACAACCATATAGATTGCAAAATCCCAGTAATTTGTCATCCCCATGATGCCAAGCACAAAACCGCAAAATAGCATCACGGGAGAGATTCTGGCACGCTTCCATGGGTTATCCTGAATGGATAAAACTGCCACAATCAACAAAGCAAGAAGCAGCAGTACAAACATAATATCCACAACATGGGCATGCAGATCTGACAGCACAAAGGAATATAGCGGAAACTCTGTAATCGTATCATCCTGACTGCCCTCAAAGCAATGAATATATCTCGTTGCATCCGGATACCAGTACCTGTCAATTTCATGGGGAAATGTATAATGCATCAAACCAAGCTTTGTGAAAAACGGAAAGATGATTCCGTATAAAAATGAGTGGGCATTGCCGGATACTCCTGTCACCAATGCAGACAGGATGCCTCCTGCCACTGCCATCCACGTCTTGATCCCCTGCTTCATATTCAGGAGCTGATACACAATGGAAAACGACAGCACAAGTGTCATTGCAAACAGTGTTGCCATCATAAGATTGTATCCGACCGCTGAGTCTGTTCCCGTTAATTTGCACAGAAATGCAGTCACATACTGCCCATAATAGTAATAGTTAATGGCAGAGCCGGCATACCACATATCCGGAGCCGGCATATAACCTGCATTCAGGATACTTTTGACAAAGCCATGATCCATAAACATCTCTGTATGGTTCAGTGCCGGAGTCCTGCTGCGCAGATATGCCCATAGAAACAGAGCAAGGATAAATGCTGCCTCTTCAAGCACTGCATGAATCCAAAAGGAGCGATCCTTTAATACATTGCCAAAGTGAACAGCCGCTTTTTTAGAAATGAGCAGCCAGATACACTCTGCGATCCAGAACAGTCCCGCCACCATCAGTATCGTAAACAACGTAAACGGCATCAGCCGGGTCGCTGCCATCAAAAAAACAAGGTATGATGTTATGATCAGACCCATAACCTTGGCAAATAAATATCCTCTGTCCTTCAATTTTGAAAACACCAGCACACAGACCGGCAGTGTGATCAGCCCGATTGCAAACAATCCCAGCCACCAGGTCAGTGTTTCCAGCAGGATGGTTCCCATACCCTGTATCCTCCGTCTTTATTTACGGTTTGCAGGCTCGATTGCGATTGTCTTTCCTTTTATTTTAACATTTTTCATAGCCTGCAGCACTTCTTTTGTATATTCCCGCGGTACTTCTACAAATGTATAGCTGTCAAACATGTCAATGGCTCCGATCAGATTTCCCGGTATCCCACTCTCTCCTGCAATGGCTCCGACGATGTTGGAAGCACGTACCCCCTGCTTTTTACCAATGTTCATGAACAGTCTGACCATACCCTCTTCGGCACCTGTATCACCATAATCATCTGTGCTTTCCTTTGCAACTACATTCTCCTCGTCTCCGAGATACATCTTCAAAAAGGCTGCCGCCAGATCCATGGAGGTATAGTCATTTTCATTGACATGCTGCTCAACCAGATTCAGCATATCGGTCAGATGGCCTTCCTCGATCACTGCCTCAATGTCCTGAAATACATGTTCAATTTTCGTATTACGGATATCATTGGCTGACGGAATCGGCTTTGCCTTGATCTTCGTCTTGCAG
>CAYRJT010000401.1:0-1634 GCA_964424675.1 uncultured Lachnospiraceae bacterium | reverse complement strand
CGATGTGTATCTGGCTGATTTCCTGTGCCCTTTCAGTATTTCCTTGTACAATATAATCGCAAATCTGATCATGCTCGTTGATCAGGCGTTCATGATTTCGGCTGTCTTTCACATATTCCAAACGATAGCGATATACCTGCTCAGCCAGATTATTGACCATCTGAATCAGTCTTTTATTACAGGTGGAATGCAGTATGATATCATGAAATCTCACATCTGCCTGTGCTATGGTGGTTGCGTCTCTGGTCTTGGTAGAATGCTCAAATTCCTCCTTTGCTTCCTTGAGCCGGAGCTTATCCTCCTCTGACATACGCTCACATGCCAGCCCTACTGCAAGCATATCCAGCGTTCTCCTGACCTCCAGTACATCCTGCAGATCCTGTCTGGATATCCGGGACACCTCCGCACCTCTTCTCGGAACCATCGTCACCAGGCCTTCCAGTTCCAGTTTCCGGATGGCTTCACGGATCGGTGTTCTGCTGACTCCCAGCCGGTTTGCCAGATGGATCTCCATCAGTCTCTCACCCGGTTTCAGTTCTCCGGTCAGAATTCCCTGCCTGAGTGTATTGAAGACTACATCACGAAGCGGCAGATACTCATCAATGCTCATTGAAAATTCTTTGTCCATCCTTAATCCCTCCCTGTATGAAATGTTTCCGTGAGAATGATCTGTTTCGCCAGTCCAGAGGCTTTTAATTCTTCACATGCCCTCTCTGCGATTGCTGTATCATCATAGATTCCAAACACAGTCGGTCCACTGCCGCTCATGATCGCATTTAATGCTCCATGTGCCTTCATGAAATCTTTGAGCTCGGTTATAACGGGATATTCCTTTTCTGTCACTGTTTCCAGTACATTTTCCAGTCTGTCTGCCACGCCATGGATATCCTTGGATTTGATTGCCGCAACGATTCCGTCAATATCCGGATGCCGTGTCAGCTCGTTTGCATGCAGATGCTCATATACATACTTCGTGGATACACTGATACCCGGCTTTGCAATCAGTATCGGACATTTTGGCATCGGCGGAAGTGGGGTCAATATCTCTCCGATACCCTCTGATAGGGCCGTTCCTCTCATAATACAGTAGGGCACATCTGCGCCGATCCTGACTCCTCTATCCATCAGCTCCTGTTTTGTCAGCTTCAGAGAAAATAATTGATTCATGCCATACAGAACTGCTGCTGCATCTGAACTGCCGCCTGCCATGCCCGCGGCTACCGGAATATGCTTCTGAAGCTCTATGGTCACTCCTGATTGGATTCCGAATTCATCCTTGATCAGCTTAGCTGCTTTATAGACCAGATTATTCTCATTGGTCGGAAGATAATACAGATTTGTACTGACCTTAATCTCATCGCTGTCTATCTTCTGCATAAAGATAGAATCATATAAACCTATATTCTGCATAATCATACGAACCTCGTGATAACCATCTTCACGACGTCGTACTACATCCAGTCCCAGATTAATCTTGGCCAATGCTCTCAGTCTGATTTGATCCATGTATCTCCTTGTTCCTCTCTTGCACTTTGTATACCGAATACATCTATCTCTATCTTACCTATTATAATGTTTTTTTTCAATACTTTTATAATAACTATAAAGTTTTCAGAAAGTGTATCCGATATTAA
>CAYRJT010000400.1:0-1679 GCA_964424675.1 uncultured Lachnospiraceae bacterium | reverse complement strand
CTCCTATAACACAAATAAGATTATTTTTTACCCTATTAATTATAATCCATAAATTGATTTTACACAAGAATTTTCAAATCAACTCACATAATGCTATAACTAATTTTGTTTCAAAAAATGAAATGCAATTCTTTTCTCATAAAAATAAGAAAAGTCCAAATCACCTTTGCTCAGATTACTATTCTTCACTTCTTCTTACCCGCGGTTTCTGTGGATTCTTACGATCCAACCAAGGTATCGTTGCATTCGCAAATACCGCCAGTTCCATAAAACCAAAGAATGCCACAATAACAACTTTTACTATAATCCTTACTATGTCATTTCCTATGTAATCAGCAAACACCCAGAACAATCCTGTGAAGATTACTACACCTGCAATACAAGGAACTGCAGCAATGATCGGCATATAACTCAGCACACAATACAGTATAACAAATGCTGCACATATTCCAAAGGTCATCCACCAGCTTGCATTAGGGAACAACTTCTGATGTAACGGAATACTCCATACAACCGCTGGAACTATATTAACCAACGGCATCTTATAATTCTTTTCATATGAGTTTGTCTTGATATCTTCTACAATATATTTTGCCATAATCTTTCCTCACCTTCCCATATATCATATTGCTCATTAAAAAGATCTTCCTTTACTGCGCTCTTAATTCTGGCTGATTGCTCCATATTAACGAATACACCAATCTCATTCATAACACGATATACAACTTCCTGCTGTTCTGCAGATATAAAGGATAAATCCACACCTTGTGCAATTCCAAGCTTTTTCATATCAATGCATTCTAACAGTTCATCTGACAGATTTGACAAGTATATAAGTCTCTGAATCGTCTTACAACTTTCTCCTGCAGAATCGCTCATCTCCTGCAATGATAGTCCACCAGTTGCTCCCTGATGCTTCATTGCATCATATTTCATGCGGTAAGCCTTGGCTTTCTCACTTATGGATATATCTTCTCTCTGAATATTGGCATCAACCATAATCACAGTTGCTTCATCATCATTACAGTCTTTAATCATAACTGGCATTGTTTCCAGTTCAGCCAGGGTTGCCGCATGGTGTCTGCGATGACCTGAAATCAATTCATAGCCACCTTCTGCACGTATTCTTACAATAGCAGGAACAAGAATGCCATACTGTTTTACACTCTCAACCATTTCTTCCATCTTGTCATCGTCCAAGACTTTAAAAGGATGATTCTTGAACGGATGAAGCTCACTAAGAGCCACATCCTTAATCTGTTCACCTTGTCCCTGTGCTGTGCCGTCCTCTGGTTCAGCACCAAACATATCATCATATTTGGATAATACAATCTTTTCTCCTAAGTTTCTCTTACTCATGGCTGACAACCTCCTCTACTAACTGTTCGTAAGCCTTTGCTACTTTACCTTTTGCATCATGCGTATAGATGCTAACACCTGCGGCTGGCATCTCTGCTGCTCTTACTGACATTGGGATTACATTTTCAAAGATATGAATATCCTTTGCATAAGCATTGTAAACAACATCAATAATGTCATTCGCATAATTCGTTCTGTAATCAACCATTGTAAGTAAGATACCCATAATATGCAGCTTTGGGTTCATCTTTCTTTTTACCCTGCTAATTGTCTTAAGCAACTGCTGTAAGCCCTTAATTGGCAGATATGCAGGTTGTACG
>CAYRJT010000399.1:0-1687 GCA_964424675.1 uncultured Lachnospiraceae bacterium | reverse complement strand
CGCCTCTGCTGCTGCCAGTGCAATACGGATCGTCTCTGTATCGGGTACCGTTCCGATATAGATCACATCAGGGTCTTCCCGCAGGACAGACTGTAAGGCAGTCGCATAATTCTTTGTGTCGATACCTATTTCTCTCTGATTGATCATGCATTTATCATGATGATGCACATACTCAATCGGATCTTCAAGCGTGATGATCAGAGATTCCTCTGTATGATTGATCCTGTCAATCAGAGCCGCAATCGTGGTAGACAGTCCGCTTCCTGACGGTCCTGATACCAGAATCAGCCCCCTCTTTTTCCTGTGCAGATCCAAAAAAGCCTTTGGAATACCAAGATTTTCTGCTACTGAGAGATCATTTCCCATGATACGGACAGCCAGTGCAACCGTTCCGCGCTGTCTGTATGCGCTCATTCTGTAACGCCCCAGATTCGGAATGGAAAAAGACAGCTCTATCTCTCCACGTTCCTCAAAGCGCTCTCTTTGTTCCACAGACATAACACCGATCAATACCTCCAGTGTATCGCTCGGTGTCAGTTTATCATATGACATATTTTTTAGTTTACCATCTACACGTATCTTGGGCTGTACACCCACGGACAGGTGCAGATCAGAGGCGCCGCGAGCAGCCGCCTCCTTTAGTAATTCACTTAACGCAATCATTTCTGTACTGCCTCCGGATCAGGTGTCGCCTGCTGATCTGCCAAACCAAACTGTTTTGCGACGTCCATATTCATGATATGTCTGTTGTCCAGAGTTTTCATAATATCTTTAATCTCCAGATCAGCATAAATCAGCTGCTGTCGCAGATCTATAATAGAATTGTCCTTAAACATCAGAATCATCGGCTTCAGGATGTCGCTGTCATTTGCAGACAGCACCAGCCCCTTCTCGCCATTTGACAGCTCCACGCAGCACCCTTCATTCAGGAAATTCACGCTGTTAATCAGTGCATCTACCACTGTCTCATCGAAAATCTCCGGATTCTGCATCAGATAACGCAGTGCTGCCACCTCTGAGGATGGTTCATATCCATAGCTCATGGCAGTCATCGTATCAAATACCTCTGCGACAATCAATACCTTGGAGGTTTTCATGGTCTTTCCCATATCAAGCGGCTTTCCGCTTCTGAAGTTATCCAGCTGTATATAGGTCTGCTGTGCGATTCGTTTAATATTAGGTGAAAGTGAGCGGCATGCCTGTTCTATCGTATCCAATCCGTTCAGTTCGCAGTGGCGGATCTTTGCCCGCTCACTATCCTCCAGCCGGTCACCCTTTTTCAGTAATGTGTCCTCTATGCTGAGCTTGCCGATATCGTGCACGATCGCTGCCTCCAGCGTATCCTTCATCTCCTCATAGAACATATTCAGCTTATGCGTCATCAGTGCGCATAAGACTGCCACATTGAGCGAATGTTTGAAAACATAGTCCTCATTGCTTCGCAGGTTCTGTACAAAATTAATCTTACGATCCAGATGTCCGTACTCCTTTATGATTGTGTCAGCTATCGTCGGCAGCTTCTGATATTTCTGTTTGTCACGAATCGTCAGCAGCTCTTCCTGTATGGAAAACACACACATTGTCTGGAAGCGTTCAAAATTAATATCATCCTGTGTCATGGGTGGAAGCGGTTCTGCCGGCTCCAGTATGTAGATACCGATCAGGCCGAAATTCTTGACGGATTCGA
>CAYRJT010000398.1:0-1688 GCA_964424675.1 uncultured Lachnospiraceae bacterium | reverse complement strand
TTGTAGAGAGTGCCTTGGAAGAAGTGAAGCCGATTGTAGCAAAGAGCTACCGGGACTATCGTAATTACAAACAGGATTTTGTCAGAATGCTCGATGATGTCTATAAAAAGAGCCAGTCCATTATGTATATTGGAGATAAAGAAAACTCGAATACCGACAGTGCATTGGTTTCTACAAAGAGAAGCCTGATTTTTAACCAGTTAAATAAGGAACTGTATCAGAAATTCTTCATGACGACAGACGAGATCCAGGCGTGCCGTGACGGATACATTTATGTACATGATATGTCAGCAAGACGTGATACGATGAACTGCTGTCTGTTTGATGTACAGACAGTTTTGACCGGCGGATTTGAGATGGGAAATCTCTGGTATAATGAGCCAAAATCTCTGGATGTCGCATTTGACGTCATCGGAGATATCGTATTATCTGCGGCAAGTCAGCAGTATGGCGGATTTACAGTACCCAGCGCGGATCTGATTCTGGAACCCTATGCTGAAAAGTCATATGCGAAATATGTAGATAAATATATTAAGATGGGCGTTGACAGGGAAACTGCAGAGTCGCAGGCATATGCAGATGTCACTAAGGAATTTGAGCAGGGCTATCAGGGATGGGAGTACAAGTTCAATACTGTGGCTTCCAGCCGTGGGGACTATCCATTCATTACAGTAACGACTGGTACAGGTACGGGACGTTTTGCCAAGCTGGCTACGATCTGCATGCTGAATGTCAGAAGAAGAGGACAGGGCAAGGCTGAGTGCAAGAAACCGGTACTGTTTCCTAAGATCGTATTTTTATATGACGAAAATCTGCATGGACCGGGCAAGGAGTTAGAGGATGTATTTGAAGCCGGAGTCAAGTGCTCAAGCAAGACCATGTATCCTGACTGGCTGAGCCTGACAGGAAAAGGCTATATAGCAAGTATGTACAAGCAGTACGGCAAGATCATATCACCAATGGGCTGTAGAGCATTCCTGTCACCATGGTATGAGCGTGGCGGCATGCATCCGGCAGATGATCAGGATGTCCCTGTATTTGTAGGCCGTTTCAACATCGGCGCAGTATCACTGCATCTGCCGATGATTCTGGCAAAGGCAAGACACGAAAGCAAGGATTTCTATGAAGTACTGGATTATTATCTGAATCTGATCCGTGGACTGCACATCAGAACGTATGCATATCTCGGCGAGATGAGGGCATCAACGAATCCTCTGGCATACTGTGAAGGTGGATTTCTTGGAGGTCATCTGAAGCTGACTGATAAAATCAAACCCCTGCTGAAATCAGCAACGGCTTCCTTTGGTATCACTGCATTTAATGAGCTGCAGCAGCTTTATAACGGTAAATCACTTGTGGAAGACGGTGAGTTTGCAATCAATGTCCTTGAATACATCAATAAGAAAATCAATGAATTCAAAGAAGAGGATGGTAATCTGTATGCCATTTATGCAACACCGGCTGAAAACCTCTGTGGTCTGCAGGTACAGCAATTCCGGAAAAAGTACGGTATTATAGAAAATGTATCTGACAGAGAATACGTCAGCAATGGTTTCCACTGCCATGTTACGGAGGATATCACACCAATCCAGAAACAGGATCTGGAATATCGCTTCTGGGAGCTGTCAAATGGTGGTAAGATTCAATATGTAAAATATCCGATTGATTATAATATCGAGGCAATCAAG
>CAYRJT010000397.1:0-1688 GCA_964424675.1 uncultured Lachnospiraceae bacterium | reverse complement strand
TTCCTGCAGCCAGCTCACTTCCCAGCGTCACCGCTCCATGTCCGTTTTCCATCAGACACTGCCATATATGGATGTCCTTAGCTGCCTTTTTGTATTTTTGTCCCATATAGATTTTTCCAGACTTCACAGCGATACAGTCGTCGCCAAGTGTGATGTGACAGCCCGCGATCTCCACATGCTCACAGGACTCAGGGTCGATTCCATCTGTGTTCGGTGAATCCTCCGGATTTTGGATATCGACATGATAGAATCTGAGATGCTCGCTGAAATATGGATGGATTGTCCATGACGGACTGTTACAAAATGTGAGTCCTTCCACAGAGATCTCTCTGCAATGTGACAGAAACAGCATCCTCGGCCGAAAGGCTCCCCGCATTTTCTTTGCATCCTGCCACCAGTTCTCATAAGATGCCCTGCCGTCTATACAGCCCTCTCCGTACAAAATCACATCCTCGACATCATAGCCTGTGATAATGCCGGTATACATCGGCAGTGGATTTCCCTCCCAGGTTCCCAGATTCAGCTCCGTTTTCTCATCGTAGCTTTCAATCATGCCCGGAAACAAAGGGAACTCATCCCTTGACGTTTCCGCCACCAGATGAGCCTCTCTTTCTATTTCTATATGGATATGACTTTTCAAAAATAATGTCGTGATCAGATAATCGCCCTTTGGGATCAGCACTCTGCTCTCTGCCGGGCACGCCTGAATCGCCGCCTGAATGGCAAGCGTATCATTTGCAATCCCGTTTCCTCTGGCACCAAAATCCCTCACATTCAAGGTCACAAATTCATGCTTTGTAGACACCGTAAGCTGATCCAGACAATGTTCCGACTGGTCGAGCAGCTCAAACAGATACTCTGTGTCCGGCTGTAGCTGACCAAATGTCACGATCATCCTGTCTGCCTCTTTGATCACTCCTGTGTGCAAACGAACTCGCAATGGCTCTGCAGGCCGGTAAATATCTTTGCTGCCTCCGTATATCCCTATGGTGATACTTCTCGTCGTCCTAAGCATCTGTACAATCTTCATAGGCCATCCCTTTCTGTTTTCGTTCTTTATCCCTTCACACTGCCTGCGGCAATACCATCAATAAAGGAATCCTGTGCAAAGAAAAATACCAACAGCGATGGCACGATGGAAATCAAAGATACAGCCAATACACGATTCCACTCAAATCCGGTATCTGCGTCCATCGACAGCTTGACAAAGATGGCTGCCGGATATCTCGCCGGAGTTTTCACATATAACAACGGACCCATGAAATCATTACTCGACCACATAAACTGGAACAATGCACATGATACGATTGCCGGTTTCAGCATCGGGCATATGATCTTGAACAGCACCTGAAACACATTACAGCCATCAATCTTTGCTGCCTCTTCCAGTTCCTTTGGTACGTTACGCAAAAACTGAATCAGCATAAATACGAAATAGGTATCAATGGCAAACAGAGTCGGCACAATCAACGGCAGATAAAAATGCGAATCCACCCAGCCCAGATTGTTATACAGAATGAACTGCGGTACATTCAGTACAACCTGCGGCAGGAATAACGTACCCATCAGCACTGCAAACAGAAACTTCTTTCCAACGAATTCAAACCGTCCGAATCCGTATGCCGTAATGGTCGTCGATACAATTGTAAATAATACCTTCGGAATGACATAAGAATATGTATTCAGCA
>CAYRJT010000396.1:0-1691 GCA_964424675.1 uncultured Lachnospiraceae bacterium | reverse complement strand
TTGCGCTCTCAGGAGATGTAATATCACCATTTCCGATCACCGGTATGGATACAGCTTCCTTTACCAGACGGATAATCCCCCAGTCTGCCTCTCCTGCATAATACTGTTCTCTCGTCCTGCCGTGTACTGCTATCGCCGCTGCGCCGCTTTCCTGTGCAATCCGGGCAAGCTCTACTGCATTCACATGTGCCTCGTCAAAGCCCTTACGGATCTTCACGGTGACAGGCTTTCGGATGGCACGTACTGTCTTTTCAATGATTTTGCCTGCCAGTACCGGATCCTTCATCAGTGCAGATCCCTCTCCATTATTGACTACCTTTGGAACGGGACATCCCATGTTGATGTCCAGTATGGCAAATGGACGTTCCTCAATTCTCTTGGCCATCTCACTGATGATGTCCGGATCATTTCCGAACAGCTGCAGGGACACCGGCTGCTCCTCGTCATGTATCGTCAGCAGCTCTATTGTATTCTTATTATTGAAATAAATAGCCTTTGCACTGACCATCTCCATACAGAGAAGTCCCGCTCCCTGTTCTTTACACAACAGACGAAATGGCAGGTCAGTTACGCCTGCCATTGGTGCCAATATCACTTGATTCTCTAGTACAACGTTTCCAATACTCAGTTTCATTTCTGGTTCCTCAGATAAATCAGCTGCAGACCCTTCAGGGTCAATGTAATATCATATTTGTCAATCATATCTGTCTCACTGGCTATGATACGGCCAAGTCCGCCGGTTGCGATCACCTGCAGCTGATCATATCCCGTTTCTTTTTTTACACATTGGATGATGTACTCCGTCTGTCCAATCTGTCCGTACACCAGTCCCGCCTGCATACTGGATATAGTATCCTGCGCCAGGATGGATTTGGGTTTCAGGATTTCTACCTCTGGCAGTCTGGCTGTATCCTCCCACAGTGCCTTTGCGGAAATTCTGATACCCGGCGCCGTGATTCCGGCTGTAAACCTGCCATCCTCCGTCACCAGATCATAGGTCGTTGCCGTTCCAAAGTCGATGACCAGTACCGGGCCGCCATATAATTCATAAGCTGCCACTGCATCCACGATACGGTCTGCTCCGATTTCCTTCGGGTTGGGTGTATCAATCTTGATGCCTGTCTTTGTCCCGGGACCGATAATCAGCGGTGTCCGTTTCAAATACTTCTTGATTGCGTTGACAAGTGAATGCATCGTATTTGGCACAACACTTGCGATTACAATACCCTCGATTTCTTCGATATTAACACCCTGTCGTTCAATCAGATCTGATATGACCATACCATACTCATCTGAAGTTCTCTGCAATGCAGATACGATACGAAAGGTTGATATTAGCTTATTTTTCCGGTATAGTCCAAATGTAATATTCGTGTTTCCCACATCAATAACCAGCAGCATCTGTCCATCCTCCAATCACACTTTCTATTCTTCCAGCAGCTCGTCCAGATTCTCATGTAATACAACAACTCTGTAATACAGTGAAAGAGATTCCAGCAGCTCCTGTTTCTTTCTTTGGATTTCCTTCACCAGCAGTCCACTGCCGACTTCATCATATAAATAATCCTCAGGTGCTGCAGTAACCTCGAGCTGAAGCTCTCCATCTTCATCAAATACCATGGTGAAAATACCACCGACTTCCTCTGTAAAAAGTACGCTGATGATATGTACCTCCTCCTGAATTGACTCAG
>CAYRJT010000395.1:0-1704 GCA_964424675.1 uncultured Lachnospiraceae bacterium | reverse complement strand
CAAGGCAGCAATACATGCACGTGAGTATGCTTATGCACCATACTCGAAGTTTAAGGTGGGAGCAGCGCTGCTTGGCAGATCAGGTAAGCTGTATACGGGATGTAATATTGAAAATGCAGCATATGGCCCGTCAAACTGTGCTGAGAGAACTGCTTTTTTTAAGGCAGTCAGTGAGGGAGAGCGAGAATTTGATGCGATCGCAATCATTGGCGGATATGATCAAAAAATAGATGGCTATGCATTTCCATGCGGTGTATGCAGACAGGTTATGATGGAATTCTGTCAGCCCAAAAGCTTTGAAATCATCACTGCAAAATCTGAACAGGATTACAAGAAATATTCCCTGGAACAGTTACTGCCGGAAGGCTTTGGCCCATCCAATCTATAAGAGAGAAAGACAACAGAATCATATATGAAGGAGAAAATGAATGAATATCAGATTTTATAATGCAAGAATTCTGACCATGGAAAAGAACCGTGAATTATTCGTCGGAGAGCTCTGGGTACAGAATGAGAAAATCACGTATGTTGGAGAGACCAAGGATGCATCCTCTGTGAAATGGGACAAGGAAATAGATGCAAGAGGAAATGTTCTGATGCCCGGATTTAAAAATGCACATACGCATTCTGCCATGACCGGTATGAGATCACTTGCAGATGATCTGCCGTTATTAGAATGGCTGGAGAAACAGATTTTCCCTATTGAAGGAAAAATGCAGCCTGAGGATGTTTATGAACTGACAAGACTGGCAGTGATGGAATACCTGACCAGCGGAATCACTTCTATCTATGAGATGTATCTGGAGCCTGAGGCAATCGCGAAGGCATGTCAGGATACAGGCATGAGATTGGTTCAAACCAGTGGAATTAATAAGTTTGGTCCGACTATGGAAGTATTGGAAGAGAGATTCTTAAAATTAAATGACGGCAATCCTCTGACCAGCTTTACGCTTGGATTTCATGCAGAATATACGTGTACAAAGGAGCTTTTAGAGCAGATTGCTGCACTGGCACATAAATATCAGGCTCCGATTTTTACTCACAATTCTGAAACAGTTGAGGAAACCCAGGGCTGTATTGAACGTTATGGTATGACACCTACAAAATTTCTGGATTCCCTTGGAATGTTTGATTATGGCGGTGGCGGATATCACTGTGTTCATTTTAATGATGAAGACATTGAAATCTTCAAAAAGAGAAATATGACGGTCGTGACCAATCCCGGCTCTAATACAAAGCTGGCAAGTGGGATTGCGCCGATTCAGAAATTTCTGGATGCAGGCTTAAATGTCGCAATTGGTACGGATGGCCCTTCCAGCAACAACTGTCTGGATATGTTTCGTGAAATGTTCCTTGTAACAGGTCTTGCAAAGCTGCAGACGAAAAATGCGGCGGCTGTAGATGCCATTCAGGTACTGGAAATGGCTACGGTCGGCGGTGCAAAGGCTATGGGACTTTGCGACTGTGATGTACTTGCTGAAGGGAAACTGGCAGACGTGATTATGATTGATCTGCACCAGCCGAATATGCAGCCGTTAAACAACATTGTAAAGAATATTGTATATAGCGGCAGCAAGCAGAACATCAAAATGACGATGATCCATGGGAAGATTCTATATGAGAATGGAGTGTACAATATCGGTGTTGATCCTGAAGAAGTTTATCGCAGATCTAACGAAGTGATGGATCGGCTTAAGAAATAGG
>CAYRJT010000394.1:0-1715 GCA_964424675.1 uncultured Lachnospiraceae bacterium | reverse complement strand
AACAAATATCCGATTTTCTTGATCTCCCAATTGATGAAATTAAGAAAATTGAAAAGGAATCACTTGCAAAATCAACAGAATAATCATAAGCATGTGCCAATATTTTTGAAAACCCCCGGGAACAATGAAAAGAGACTGAAACAGTGCTCTCTCGTTGTTCTGGGGGGTTTTATATATCAGTAGTAAATCCGACTCTCCTTTTTATCTGACATCATAATTCAGCTTCACGGTAATGCTGGCTGTCTTGCTGCGTGAGTATGTATTGAAGGTACCGCCGTAGCTGTATTCATCCTCGTCTGAATTGGTCGCCGTAATCTGGAACACTCCAAGGCTCGCACTGGAGAGCTTACCCGCACGGTCTCCGGTCTGTGCCGCCATAATATCGATGCGCTGCTTTGCATTTGCAGATGCATCCTCTATAAGCTGCAACTTTAATTCATCTAGTTTTGTATAATAATATTCTGGTGAGTCAGAGGAGAATTCGATTCCGGTCTCAATCAATCCCGAAATATCTCTTGACACCTCTTCGATCTTATCTACATCATTCGATGTGATGCATACATCCTGATAGAGATCATATCCGTCGAATACATCTCCAATGTAATTACCTTCATCATTATAGGTCTCAGTATAGTGCTTGCTGATATTAATCGGGCTGAAGACAATCTCGTCCTCTTTCACGCCATTCTCTTTCAGATAATCCTTGACGGCATCTGAATCCCTCTTAATAGAACGATAAGCCCCCTCTGATGTCTCTCCAAACGATGAGAAATAACCTCTCCATACAATCAAATCAGAATCAAAATCGCAGCTTGCAGAACCGGTTGCTGAGATTCCTCCGCTGTAACTCCTGCTTTTATAGGATGCAACTCCTGAAACCAGAATCACAGAGCATACAATCAGACATACAGCCGCAATCAATGCAATGACGATGGCCGGATGCATACTTTTTCCCGCTGCTGTTTTCTCCATCTTCTTTTCTTCCGTTTTCCTATCCTCAGTCTTTACTTCTTCTGCTTGAGTCTCTGTTACTTTTACTTCCTTATCTTCCATGTCTTTTCTCCCCTTGTAAATTCCAGTCATTTACTATCATTTTTATTGTATAAGGAAACCGATTATCTGTCAATCAGACTTCTGCTTGACAACATCAGGAATTTGTTTAAAACTTTTTCTATAGAAGTAATGTTATATGTAGTGTAAGACGTTTTACAAGACAACAGGGAGGAACACCTTGGAGGATAAAGAGCTCATCCGTGAAATACAACGAGGCAGAAAACAATACCTGAACGATATTGCAGCGAAGTACTATGACGACATATACCGATTCTGCTGCTATCAGACAGGAAACAAAGAACAGTCCTATGACCTGGCACAGGAAACATTTCTGAAATTCGTCCGGTATGTCGACCACTACCGATACCAGAATCTGAAGGGATATCTGCTGACCATTGCACGCAACGTCTGTATTGATTACTTTCGTAGTCAGAAGCAGGATGTCGTGGCCATGGATGCCGAGGATCTGGAACAGATTCCGGGAAGTCTGCAGGTCGAAGATCTGAAAACAACAACCATTACTTTAGTGGACGCGCTTAAGACATTGAATGAAACACAGCGTGAAGCAATCTTACTATTTTATTATCAAAACCTGAAGTACCGTGAGATTGCAAACATCACCGGGGCTAATCTGTCCACTGTCAAGTCAAGAATCAAACAGG
>CAYRJT010000393.1:0-1717 GCA_964424675.1 uncultured Lachnospiraceae bacterium | reverse complement strand
AAACTGCGTTTTAATAGAATGTTTCATTCTGATACCTCAAATTTATAGCCCATTCCCCAGATGGTTTTGATAAAATCTCCCTTTTGTCCCATCTTACTTCTTAATTTCTTCACATGTGTATCAATGGTTCTTGCATCACCGAAATAATCATAGTTCCATACATGATTCAATATTTTTTCTCTGGAAAGTGCCAGACCCTGATTTTCCAAGAAATAAGAAAGCAATTCAAATTCCTTAAAGCTCAGATCTATGGATTCATTGTCTATCGTCACAGAATGAGCCGCTTTATTAATGACAATGCCGCCCGCTTCCATGATATCATCCTCCGCCACCGCATGAGACCGTCTCAGAATTGCTTCCGCCCTGGCTACCAGGATCTTGGGGCTAAACGGCTTTGAAATGTACTCATCAACGCCCAGTTCAAAGCCTTGCAGCTCATCCCGTTCATCTCCCTTTGCAGTCAGCATGATGATAGGAACCTTGGAATTTTCGCGTATTTCTTTGCATACCTGCCATCCGTCAAGCTTTGGCATCATAACGTCTAATATGATCAATGAAATGTTTTTGATCTCATAAAAGAGATCCAGTGCTTCGCTGCCGTCAGCAGCCTCTATGACATCAAAATTCTTTTTGACCAGAAAATCCCTGACCAGCTTTCTCATCCTGCTTTCATCGTCTACGACTAATATTTTATACTTTTCCATCAGCGTCACCTGCTTTCATCGGATTTGATACAAGTATATCTTATAATTATGATAAATCTGTGAAATAAAGTGTTAATTTTCCGGGGTCATCTGAAGTTCAGCTTCTTTTTCCCTCACCGCTGTCTCTCGTTCCGTCAGCTCCTGTTCCCATTCAGAGTACTGATTTTCCAATGCAGTCTTATAGTTTACGATATTAGGATTCTTTGCATTGAGTGCGACAGTAAACATCAAGAGCACTGCAATAACCAGGGTAATACACACCCATACAGAGGTAATGTACTGCTTATGATAATTTTTCTTTTCTTTTGGCTGTACATATATTTTGTCCAGTTTAGACAGTTCTCCTGCCCTCTGTCCAAATATAATATACAAGGGAATATTCATAATCTTTGAATCGTCAATCTGCGCATTTCCATATAGATACATCTGCATTCCACGTAAAAAATTCTGCCCGATTGGTGTCACAAATATCCTGTTGGTAATCATCTTATTATAAATCTCCAGTATCGATTCAGGTTCTTCATAGTTCAGTTTATCGGATATATATTTGATTTTTTTGATCTCTTCACGTGCAATCTGAGCATCAGCTGCCGTTGCAAATACAAATCCGTCTACTTCTCTGCTGTCATCAGCCATACTTTACCACCTCTTCCAAGCTCTCCCCTAACATACTATAAAAGAGGCGGCCTTAAAAGCCGCCTCTTTCAGCTGATTCATATCTTAGAATTTAAATATACTCAAATTATTTTCCAGTGTATTGGCAATGTTCTGAAGCTCTCCTGATGTTCCCTGGATGTCTCCCATCATATTGCTGAACTCTGCTGTAGAAGCAGATGTTTCCTCTGTACCTGCTGCATTCTCTTCCGCAATGGCTGTCAGGTTCTGTACAACATCTACAACTGTTACCCTTGCCGCATCCAGACTCTTCGTCTTATCTGCAATGATATTGACACTGTCGATAGAGTGGTCGATACCATCCTTTACCTGAGAGAATATCTGCTCTGTCTTTTCAA
>CAYRJT010000392.1:0-1729 GCA_964424675.1 uncultured Lachnospiraceae bacterium | reverse complement strand
CTATTGAAAAAGCCATTGCGCTGCATAAGCCTGTTGTGATAGAATGTATGATTGACAGTGATGACAAAGTGTTCCCTATGGTACCGGCAGGCGCCGCCATAGATGAAGCTTTTGATGCAGATGATTTAAAGGATATCGTTGACTGAATGATCTGAAGACAGTGATAAAATCTACAAAGGAAACCGCTGACAAATGATTAAAAAAACGGCTAAGATATGCGCGATTATAGTATGCTCGCTGCTTTTACTGACTGCAGCGGGCTATGTTGCGCTTGGTTATTATTACAGCCCTTATTTTGTTTTCGGCACATGGATCAATGATTATTACTGTACAGGATTAGATGTTCATACAGTCAATCAGGCTCTGACAGAGGACTATGGGGATTATGAACTGCTCATTGATGAAAAGGACGGCAGGCAGGAGATCATCACAGGAGAGCAGATTCATTATCAGATAGACTTTACAAAATCTCTGAACGAGATCAAGCAGATGCAGAATCCATTCAATTGGGGCTATTACTATTTTCATCCAATCCATCAGACAATTTCTCCAGATATTACATATGATCAGGAACTGTTGAAAACGGCAGTGGATGAGCTTGACTGCAGTCATTTGGAAGTTTTCAATCAAAACAACAGTCCAAAGATCATAAAACAGTCAGGCGAATATGTTTTATCAGATACACGTATTGAAGTGACAGATCATGAGAAATTGCTGCAGCTGGCAGTCAATGCAGCAGATCAGAATCAAAGAAGGATATCACTTGAAGACCATCAATGCTATTATATGCCAAAGCTACAGCCGGATGAGGAAAAAACATATGAAATCTGGGCTATGATCGATAAAGTACAGAAGGCAGAAATCCTTTATAAAGACGGTGCTCAGGAACTCCTGCTGGATGGCGGGGAACTATCAAAATGGATTCTTACGGATGGGAGCGGCAGCTTTCAGCTGGAAAATCATCGACTGACATTTGATCAAGAGCAGATCAAGGACTATATTCAGGAAGTATCAAATGTTTTTAACACAAAGGGAAATGTCCGTACATGGACAAGACAGGACGGAAAAGTCATCACCATATCCAGTAAGGGAAAAGGATATATTGTAGATGAGGAGGCTGAACTGTCTGAGATTTCATATGTATTGGAGTCTGGAAGCAGGATTACCAGAAAACCGGTTTATGCGCAGACTGGAGAGCCAAGAGAAGCCATTGATATGGGTGAAACCTATATTGAGGTAGACATGGCGGCCCAAAAGTTATATTATTACATGAATGGCAAGCTAAAATTGTCATCCGACGTTGTAACAGGCAATACGTCCAGAAGACATGATACGCCGGAGGCATTATGCGAAATATATTATATGCAGAAGAACAGGACACTTCATGGAGCGGACTATGAATCTTTTGTATACTACTGGATGGCGGTCAAGGGTCATATCGGCATCCATGATGCGACATGGAGAGATCAATTCGGAGGAGACATCTATCAGACAGCAGGCTCTCATGGGTGTATCAACCTGCCAAAGAATAAGGCGGCTGAGCTTTATGGTATGGTAAAGGTCGGTATCCCTGTTATCATTCATAATTAATAGAATGAATTCAATCAATGATTAAAATTAAAGGAGGAGATAGAGATGAAAAGAGTATACAACTTTTCAGCAGGCCCGGCAGTTCTGCCTGAAGAAGTATTAAAAGAAGCTGCAGATGAAATGATGGATTACAGGGGCT
>CAYRJT010000391.1:0-1772 GCA_964424675.1 uncultured Lachnospiraceae bacterium | reverse complement strand
ATGAAATTATTTATGATTTCTTTGATGCACTGAAATCACGCTCCAAGGGATATGCATCCTTTGATTATGATATGAAGGGCTATGAGAGGTCCAATCTTGTGAAGCTGGATATCCTCATCAACCGTGAAGAGGTGGATGCACTGTCTTTTATCGTTCATGCAGACACGGCTTATGAACGTGGCAGAAAAATGTGTGAGAAGCTGAAGGATGAGATACCGAGACACCTGTTTGAGATCCCGATTCAGGCAGCAGTCGGCTCCAAGATCATTGCACGTGAAACCGTCAAGGCGATGCGCAAGGACGTTCTGGCAAAGTGCTATGGCGGCGATATTACCCGTAAACGTAAGCTTCTGGATAAGCAGAAGGAAGGAAAGAAGCGTATGCGCCAGATCGGCAACGTGGAGATTCCACAGAAGGCATTTATGAGTGTCCTGAAATTAGATGAATCCTAAAACACCATTGGAAATCTATGTGCATATACCATTTTGCGCCCGCAAATGCCTATACTGTGATTTTCTGTCATTTCCACTCTCAACAGCACAGCAGCTGTACCACAGGTATATGAGTGCATTGCTGGAGGAAATCAGATATGCGCCTCAAAAGGTTAACATAACATCAAATTACGAAATCACATCCGTCTTTATCGGAGGGGGAACACCAAGCATAGTTGACGAAGTTTACATAAATGAAATATTATGTGAACTTCGTTCTCTTTATGTGATTGCAGAGGATGCAGAAATGACGCTGGAAGCCAATCCGGGAACCCTGTCCGAAAGCAAGCTCAAAGCATACAGGGAGGCTGGTATCAACCGTCTGAGTATTGGTTTGCAGTCAGCAGATTCTGAGGAACTGAAGCGCCTCGGGAGGATCCACACCTATGAGGAATTCCTGGAAAGCTATACGCTGGCACGCCGGACAGGCTTTACCAATATCAGCGTTGATCTGATGACAGCACTGCCCGGACAGACCATGAAGGACCTGAAGAAAACACTTGATCAGGTTGTCTCATTGCAGCCGGAGCATATATCGGCATACAGCCTGATCATCGAAGAGAACACACCCTATGCTGCACTCTATTCAGAGGCGGATCTGCCGTCAGAGGAACTTGACAGAGAGATGTATGCAGCAACCGGCAGGATACTGGCAGAGGCAGGATATCACCGTTATGAAATATCAAATTATGCAAAAAAAGGATATGAGAGCAGACATAACTCCGGCTATTGGAGACGTGTCCCCTATCTTGGCTTTGGGCTGGGTGCATCATCGTTGTTTGAAGAGACCAGATGGAAAAACGAAGCCGGTATGGAATCATATATCAGCCAGATCATGCAGGAGCATCAGCCCGCAAGGTACGAGAAAGAGCAGCTGACACAAAAGCAGCAGATGGAAGAGTTCATGTTTCTCGGACTGCGGATGACAGAGGGTATCCGATACTGCGAGTTTGAAAGAGCATTTGGGAAGAAGCCGGAAGCGGTCTATGGACCGCAGATCAGCAGGCTGATCGGAGATGGACTGCTGGAGAGAACAGGAGAGAACAGGGACAGAAACATAGGACAGGATGACACAGCCGGGATCAGACTGACAGCACGAGGATTGGACCTGAGTAATTATGCATTTTCATTTTTTATAATATAGTATGGCAGAATTTTATGAATATGGTAAATTTTCAGCTGATTTCCAATATTTTGACGAAAATGAGTTGCGTTATGTTAATTCATTCATTATAATAAGGAGTGTGGGGATTTTGTCACAAAGGCGTCCAAAAGATAGAG
>CAYRJT010000390.1:0-1780 GCA_964424675.1 uncultured Lachnospiraceae bacterium | reverse complement strand
ACAGAAGAATAAAGCGGTTGATAAATTTGAGGAAAAGTCTTATACTATCCTAGGCTGACTTCGGTCACGAAAGAAGTATATATGAGGTGAAAACATGAACAACAATACAATTTTTATTCCTGTAATCATTGCATTTGCGATCAGTGTACTGCTCGGACCGTTTGTGATTCCGTATTTAAGAAAGCTGAAGGTAGGGCAGACTGTGCGGGATGACGGACCCCAGACACATTTAAAAAAGAGTGGTACGCCGACAATGGGAGGTGTTATCATCCTGAGTGCGGTTGTGATCACATCTTTGATTTATATCAGGAATGATCCCAAGATACTGCCGATATTATTTATGACGCTTGGATTTGGCCTGATCGGTTTTCTGGATGACTATATCAAGGTAGTGCTGAAGCGCTCTATGGGATTACGCGCATGGCAGAAGATGCTGCTACAGATCGTTGTGACCGGAGTATTTGCATATTATGTAGTGAATGTGGCACAGATAGACCTGTCGATGAAGATCCCTTTTATGCAGGATCAATACATTGATTTTGGAATTTTTAATGTACCGCTATTGTTTATCGTTGTGTTAGGAACTGTAAATGGTGCGAACTTCACGGATGGTCTGGATGGTCTTGCATCCAGCGTAACGGTCCTGATTGCAACATTTTTCTCTGTCGTAGCAATCGGAGTTTCCAGCGGTATTGAGCCGATTACGCTGGCTGTAGTCGGAGCTTTGCTTGGCTTTCTGCTGTTTAATGTGTATCCCGCAAGCGTCTTTATGGGAGATACCGGTTCATTAGCACTGGGAGGCTTTGTGGCAGCAACGGCATATGTGCTGCAGATGCCGTTGTTCCTTCTGATTGTTGCATTTATCTACCTGATGGAAGTGGTTTCTGTTATGCTCCAGGTGGGATATTTTAAGATATCAGGTGGAAAAAGGATTTTCAAAATGGCACCGATTCACCATCATTTTGAGCTTTGTGGCTGGTCCGAAACCAGAGTGGTAGCGGTATTTTCAATCGTGACGGCTGTATTATGCCTGATCGGACTGATGGCATTATAATAGATTGAACAAGAGGTAGCATATGAATGACATATTGAAGAATCAGGCAGTACTGGTAATCGGTACAGGCATCAGCGGTATCGGGGCAGTCAGGCTGCTGTTAAAAGCACAGGCAAATCCGATTTTGTATGACGGAAATGAAAAACTGAACGCAGACGATATCAGAGAGAAGCTGGGCACGGACCGGCAGGTGCCTGTATACATTGGAGAACTGCCGGAAGACGTGGGGAAATCCATAGAACGTCTGGTTCTGAGCCCGGGGGTTCCTGTCGACAGCGCATTTGTCAGAAGCTTCGCAGACCGTGGTATCAAGGTGTGGGGCGAGATTGAACTGGCATATGCATTTGAACAGGGGCATGTGATCGCCATCACCGGAACAAACGGAAAAACAACGACAACAGCTCTGACAGGTGAGATCATGCAGGCAGCAAACGGACACACATTTGTCGTGGGCAACATCGGCAGTCCCTATACAGGAGAGGTTCTGAATACAGCACCGGACTCTGTAACAGTCGCAGAAATCAGCAGCTTTCAGCTGGAAACGATAGAACAGTTCAGACCGGCTGTCAGTGCCATTCTGAATATTACTCCGGATCATATTGACAGACATCATTCGCTGGAAAACTATATTGCAGTCAAAGAAAAGATTGCAATGAACCAGACTGCAAATGAGACAATTGTCTTAAATTATGAAGATGAAGTGACACGTTCCTTCGGAGAACGTAC
>CAYRJT010000389.1:0-1812 GCA_964424675.1 uncultured Lachnospiraceae bacterium | reverse complement strand
TGACGCGACCATCATTGCACAGGCACCAAAGATGCGTCCGTATATTGACCAGATGCGCGAAAATGTAGCAAATGCTTTAAAAATCGAGATGAGTCAGGTTAACATAAAAGCGACGACGGAGGAAGGTCTCGGATTTACCGGAAGCGGAGAGGGCATCAGCTCGCAGGCAATCTGTATGCTGACAACAGCTGTGGATATGATTGAAGCAGATATTTCAGGCGACGGTACAGACCGGTGTGCCGGCTGTGGAGGCTGTACACATCAGTAGGGATTCATGTACGGATTGTCCTGCAAGCATTAATTATGTAAACCCAAAAAGGATTTGACAAAACAATCAGAATTGCATACCATAGGGTTTAAAGCAAGAAATTTTGGAGGCATGTGAAATGGGCTATATCAAGCGTGTCAAGGACGAAATCAGAGTCATCAGGGAGCGCGACCCTGCGATACACAGCGCTATGGAGGTATTTCTCTACCCGAGCTTCAAGGTGATGATGAAGTATCGTCAGGCACACAGGCTATATAAAAAAGGACACTATTTCTGGGCACGACTGATTTCACAGCGTGCGGCAAGAAAGACCGGCATTGAGATTCACCCGGGAGCTGAAATCGGCGAAGGATTTTTCATTGATCACGGGAATGGCGTCATCATAGGTGAGACAACAATCATCGGTAATAATGTCACACTTTATCAGGGCGTGACTCTCGGCGGAACCGGTAAAGAGCACGGCAAGCGTCATCCGACCATCGGGGATAATGTCATGATCAGTGCGGGAGCGAAGGTATTGGGCTCCTTTACGATTGGAGAGAATTCCAAGATTGGTGCCGGCTCAGTGGTACTCGAAGAGGTTCCTCCGAATTCGACTGTGGTAGGTGTGCCGGGGCGTGTCGTGAAGCGTAATAATGTTGCACTGCCGCGCGATGACATGAACCAGATTGATCTGCCGGATCCGGTACAGGAGGACATCCAGAACCTGCGTATGGCAAATACAGAACTGACGAACAGACTGCTTGATCTGGAAAAGGATATGAAACAGTTGCAAAAGGAAGGACACTGAAATGATACTTTATAATACACTGACTAAGAGAAAAGAAGAATTTGTACCAAATGTGGAGGGGAAGGTCAGCATGTACACCTGCGGACCGACCGTCTATCACTTCGCGCATATCGGAAATCTGCGTTCCTACCTGATGGAGGATGTGCTGGAGAAGACGTTCCGCTATCTCGGTTATGACGTAAAGCGCGTTATGAACATCACGGACGTAGGTCATCTGACGAGCGATGCCGACAGTGGCGAGGACAAGATGTTAAACGGTGCAAAGCGTGAGCATAAGACCGTTATGGAGATAGCCAAGTTTTATACAGATGCCTTTTTCTCAGACTGCGAGAAGCTCAATATCAAGAGACCCGATGTGGTGGAGCCTGCAACAAACTGCATTGCAGAATTCATCCACATGATTGAGGTACTGATTGAAAAGGATTACGCATATGTAGCAGGGGACAATGTATATTTTGATACCTCTAAGCTTTCTACCTATTATGTATTCGGCAATCAGAACGAGGATGAACTGTTGGTAGGTGTCCGTGATGATGTGGCAGAGGACACGAATAAGAGAAATAAAAATGATTTTGTACTGTGGTTCACACAGTCTAAGTTCGAGGATCAGGCATTAAAATGGGAGAGTCCGTGGGGACTCGGGTATCCGGGCTGGCACATTGAGTGCTCTGCCATCAGCATGAAGCATCTCGGAGAATCTATGGATATTCACTGCGGCGGTGTGGATAATATCTTCCCGCACCATACGAATGAA
>CAYRJT010000388.1:0-1825 GCA_964424675.1 uncultured Lachnospiraceae bacterium | reverse complement strand
TCTCATGAAATTCATTTACAAAATCCAGTTTTTCTGTCAGATACAGTTCTCCCGGATTAATGATCCGGGTATAATAACGTATTTCCTGACTCATTCCAACATTCAGCTTTAATACAAGCAGGTACTCTGTTTCCGGCTCGATCAGATCCTTTAGATACAAAGTGGCTGATACATATCCATTTGCATCCTCCTGTGTATAGTCCTTGACCTCTGTATTTTCAACAAGACGCTGCATATCCATGCTTCTGATCTCATAAGAAAGACTCTTGATGGCCGGGCCAAATGTTTTAATCTTGATTGGCAGACTCCTGCTTTCCTGTAAAGGTGTTATGGAATCACGCAGATAATTACCCTCCATGTCAGATGCATAGCCATGAAGACAATTGATATACTGATTATTCACTTCCATATAAACAAGAGGAAATGTGGCAGACTTCACCTCAGCTGTCAGATCCGTGTTTCCGCGGTTCATGATCATACTGATGATAAATACAGCTATAAAGAATACTACGATACATACTCCTGTCTTAATAATTGCTTTTTTCATTGATTACTCTTTCTGTCTATGATCACACAGCAGCTCTTCCAGCATCGGTTTCACATGAAGTTCACTGATCAGGTGCTGTGTCTTTTCATCCCTGCGACCAGTCTGTCCGGTACGCACCGCCCTGATCAGAATATTCTTTGGCGTATGCTGCATATCAATAAATTCCAGCACCTGTACCTCATAGCCATTCTGTTCCAACAGATTTGCACGAACCCCATCCGTAATCAGTGCCGACATCCTTTCTTTGAGAAGACCGTATTTCAATACCGGTGATAGCAGATCATTCTGTATCTGTCCATTCAGCTCATGCTGACAGCATGGAACAGACAGAATCACGGATGCATTCCACTTGACGGCCTTGGCAAGCGCATAATCAGTTGCTGTATCACAGGCATGCAAAGTCACAACCATATCCACCTGATTCACTTCATTATATGTACTGATATCTCCACATACAAAAGATAATTGATCATAACCATATTGATCCTTCAATTGGTTACAATGCTCTATCACATCTTCCTTCAGATCCAGCCCGATAATACATACATCATATTTTCTGACAAGTTTCAGATAGTAATACATAGCAAAAGTCAGATAAGATTTGCCGCATCCGAAATCTATGATCTGTACTCTTCTGTCTACTGGAAGCCTTGGTACAATATCCTCTATGAACTCCAGAAACCGATTGATCTGTTTATATTTATCGTATTTTGCACGAATGATCTTTCCGTCTTTGTTCATGACTCCAAGATCTTCCATGAATGGCACATAGGTACCTTCCTCTATGAGATACTTTTTTTTACGGTTATGGGACAGATCTGTGATGCCTGCCTGATTTTCATACTGTACCAGTTTCTTTTTCTTGAGCATAATATTTCCCCGTTTACTGGCCAGACCTGTGGTCTGCATACCGGGCATTGTCATCTCTATCTGTTTAAAAGTTTTACCAAAATATTCAAGGATATACCTGACAGCCTCTTCTTTTGTATGATTTTCATGAAGCACTTTGGTTCCAACATAGCTTGTACACTGAAAGAATAACCGGTTTTTTAACATAACCGGTCGTATCTTCACTTTGCTGATTTTCTCTTTTTCTTTTGAATTGCTCAGAATGACCTGCCCGAGCTGTTCCGACATGCATTCCTCTAAGACAGTGCTTAACTGCTCCAATGTGTTTCCTCTTTTCAACATCTGATAAGCGTATAGGCAATGCAAGTTTACCTATACGCCTATTGTACTGTTTTTATATTAAAACCTCAACTAAAAATTATCTAAAGT
>CAYRJT010000387.1:0-1836 GCA_964424675.1 uncultured Lachnospiraceae bacterium | reverse complement strand
CCATGACCTCCACAGTCAGAACCGGATACTTACCCATAGCCGTCTCTCCTGACAGCATAACTGCACTGGTTCCATCAAAAACTGCATTTGCAACGTCCGTAATCTCTGCTCTTGTCGGATGAGGATGCTCAATCATGGACTCCAGCATCTGTGTTGCGGTAATAACCATCTTTCCTGCCTTGTAGCATGCCGTAATAAATCTTTTCTGCAGACCCGGAAGACGCTCATACTCCACTTCGACACCCATATCTCCTCTTGCTACCATGATGCCGTCAGAATGACTGAGTATTGCATCAAAATTTTCAATTCCTTCCACATTTTCAATTTTGGAAATCAGTTTGATATTCTTTCCGCCATAATAATCCACAAAATTTCTAAGTTCTTTGATATCCTCCTCGCAGCGTACAAAAGAAGCCGCTATAAAATCCACGTCCTGTTCCACACCGAAACGCACATCGTCCTTATCCGCCTGACTCATATATGGCATATTCAGGTGAACACACGGAACATTGATTCCCTTATGGTTGCTGACCATTCCACCATTGATGACATCGCATATAATATCCGTATCCGTACATTTCTGAACACGCAGTTCTATACTTCCGTCATCAATCAAAACTGTATTTCCCGGCTCCAGATCCTGTGGCAGTTCCTTATAAGTAATGGAAACTATCTCTTCCGTTCCAGGGACATCCCGAGTCGTTAAAGTAAACTGTGCACCCTCCTTCAGCTCCACCCTTTCCTGTTCAAAATCACCGGTTCTGATCTCCGGACCCTTTGTGTCAAGTATGATTGCCAGCGGAACTCCAGCATCCTCCCTGATTCTCTTAATCATATCAATGGTTTCCTGATGGTACTCATGTGTACCATGTGAAAAATTCAGTCTGGCAACGTTCATTCCCTTGTCTATCATTTGTCTGAGTACGTTCTCCTGTCTGCTCGCAGGTCCTAATGTACAGACAATTTTAGTTTTCTTCATAATATCCTCCGTTCATATCTGTTTCCTCTATATACTTTGTATAGTTTAACATAAGTTTCTAAATATTCCTACCCGGCGGTCATTAAAATTATGTTTAGATTTATTATGTAAAATTTTCCTGTTTACAATTAACAGTTGTATCTGTTATGATAGATACAACCAAATTTTGTATTCTTATCGGATACAGCAAGGAGACAATATGGACAAAGAACCAAACAATGCTATAAAAAAGCAATTCACGGATGAAAACTTCACGGAAGACATATCTCTTGGACAGTTCGCTGAAGAACTGCTAAAGCTGGACGAAGCCCAACGCCAGGAGCTCGTTCAATACGCAAAAAAGCTGCAGAATAAATCCTGATTCTCACTCCATATAAATGATCAATCAAGAATCGTGCGCCGCCAGGAGCGCTCAGTACAACAGACAGAACGAGTACAAATATCTGTACTCGTTCTGTCTGTTTGATCATTCACTCTCTATTTAGCTGCTCCAAGCGCTGCCTGTGCTGCCGCCAGTCTTGCAATCGGAACTCTGAACGGTGAACAGGACACATAATCAAGTCCCACCTTATTACAAAATTCAATCGAAGCAGGGTCTCCTCCGTGCTCACCACAGATGCCCAGATGCAGATCCGGTCTTGTAGCACGTCCCTTCATGGCTGCCATCTCAACCAGCTGTCCCACGCCATTCTGATCAAGCTTTGCAAACGGATCGGATTCATAAATCTTTGACTTATAATATGCATCCAGGAACTTGCCTGCATCATCTCTGGAGAACCCAAATGTCATCTGGGTCAGATCGTTTGTTCCAAATGAGAAGAACTCAGCCTCTTCAGCGATCTCATTTGCCAGCAGTG
>CAYRJT010000386.1:0-1836 GCA_964424675.1 uncultured Lachnospiraceae bacterium | reverse complement strand
ATCGGCTTCGGCATATCATCACGCGGATCTCTCGCTGGTTTTTCCAGCTCTTTCAGGATATCCGTCAATGTAATTTCTCCGATACCCAATTCCTCAGCCAGCTTCTTTTTGTCACGTACCTTCTTTTCCAGACTGCCTGTCTGCAGTGCCGGTTCTGCTACTGCTGTTGCCGTCTGCCTGGATGCGGTCTCCGGCTGCATACCGCCCATGGCTGCGGCAAGTGCCTGCGCCATTGCAGTGTTTTGATTTCTGATAACCGGCTTCTGCGGTTTATTTTGTGGTTTTGCTGCAGGAGCCGGGCTTTTCCTGCCAGCCGCCTTATCCTTTGCTGCTTTGATCTGTGCTGCCTTGACATCCTCCATCGTAAGACCCAGCTTTGAGAGCAGCTTCATAGCCGCATCATAGGATTCTGGATGTACGCTGGTCGCATCCAGTGGATTTTCTCCGTCCAGGATACGCATAAAGCCCGCACACTGCTCATATGCCTTCGGACCCATCTTGGCAACCTTCAGCAGCTGCTTTCGATTGTTAAAACGGCCGTTCTTTTCTCTGTAATCAACAATATTTCTGGCAAGTACCTTAGAGATTCCTGAAATATACTCTAGCAGTGAGGCTGAAGCCGTATTCAGATCCACCCCTACCTTATTGACGCTGTCCTCTACCACTCCCGTCAGAGCATCCGATAGCTTTTTCTGATTCATATCATGCTGGTACTGACCGACTCCGATGGACTTCGGATCGATCTTTACGAGCTCAGCCAAAGGATCCTGGATCCTTCTGGCGATGGATGCAGCGCTTCTTTGTCCCACATCAAAGTTCGGAAACTCCTCGGTTGCCAGTTTGCTGGCTGAGTATACAGATGCACCTGCTTCATTGACAATCACATACTGTACCGGCGTATCCAGTTCCTTCAGCAGATCCACTATGATCATCTCGGATTCTCTCGAAGCGGTTCCGTTTCCGACTGAAATCAAGGTAACACCATACTTCTTAATCAGCTTCTTCAATTCATATTTTGCTTCATCTACCTTGAACTGCGGAGCAGTCGGAAAGATGACCTTGGTATCCAGTACTTTACCTGTCGCATCCACTACCGCAAGCTTGCATCCGGTACGGAATGCGGGATCCCAGCCTAGTACAACCTGATTTGCAATCGGCGGCTGCAGCAGCAGCTGTTCCAGATTCTTTCCAAATACACTGATGGCACCATCCTCTGCATGCTCTGTCAGGTCATTTCTGATCTCACGCTCTATGGCTGGCTGAATCAGTCTGTGATAGCTGTCCTCGATTGCATCTGTGAGAATCGGGGTTGTATGCGGATTGTCAGCTGTGATGACCTTCTTTGTCAGAAACTGAAGAATACGATCCTCCGGAGCCTCCAGCTTCACCACCAGTATCTTCTCTGCCTCTCCACGATTCAGTGCCAGTACTCTGTGTCCGGCAATTTTGCTGACAGGCTCCTCAAACTGATAATACATTTCATATACTGATTCCTGCTTTTCATTTTTGGCGGTTGATATCAGTTTTCCTTCGTCAAAGGTCGCCTTTCTGATATACAGGCGATAATCCGCTTCGTCAGAGATCTGTTCTGCAATGATATCCTTGGCTCCATCAATGGCCTCGGTCACAGATTTGACTTCCTTCTCTTCATTAATGTATGCCTCAGCTGCCTGTTCAACGGGCTCTGTAGTCTCCTGTGCCATGATCAGCTCAGCAAGACCTTCCAGTCCCTTTTCCTTTGCGATCGTAGCTCTCGTTCTTCTCTTCGGACGGTATGGACGATACAGATCCTCCACGACCACCATGGTCTCAGCTGCGATAATCTGTGCACGCAGC
>CAYRJT010000385.1:0-1867 GCA_964424675.1 uncultured Lachnospiraceae bacterium | reverse complement strand
GTCTTCCGTTCGGAAATTTATCCTCAATCACCAGATACTCACATTCCTCTGCATTGACAAAGGGTGCCACATATGTATTCTTAGACGTAACCACCTGTTCCAGATCCTCCACACCATCCTGTTCCAGAATTTTCTTTACAGATGCGTCCGGTCTCGGTGTGATCTTATCGATCATTGTCCACGGAAAGCTGACTATGCTCTCATCAAGAATATAATTCAGGAAACCTGCATCAGCCAGTTTATTTTCAGTCCATTTTTCTGCAATGGACTTCACTGCATGAAACAGCTTATCACCATTATGAGAACAGTTATCCATGCTCACCATGGCAATCGGCAGTTTTCCTGCTAAAAATCTTTCATAGAGCAGAGCTGTGACCTTACCGATATAGCTTGTTGCTTTCTCCGGTCCTTCCTGCAGATCTGTCATAACGTTGGGCAAAAGCTCTCCCTTGCCATTGACCAGACTGTATCCTTTTTCCGTTATGGTAAAAGTGACCATCTGCAAGGCAGGATTTCTGAATATCTCTTTTAGTCTCTCATAATCCGATTCATGCTCCGGGTCTACACGCAGAGCTTCCATAATAGAGCCGACTACACTCTTTTCTACTGAACCGTCTGCCTTGAGTGTCACTAAAATGCCAAGGTTATCATGTGGCGCATATAATTGATCAATAATTTCATAATCATATCCCTCTGCAACGATCAGACCTGTATCCACAGAGCCTTCATTTAGTAACCGCTGTACAACATTTGCCTGAAATGCGCGAAAGATATTTCCGGCTCCAAAATGGATCCATTTTGGTTCTTCCTTTGTCTTTTTTCTGACTGCTTCTGCATCGAACTGCGGCAGTGCATATCCCTTTTCCTCCCATGCAGCACGATCCTGTAACCCTTCACAATTGATTTTCATTGTCTGCCTCCATTATTATTTTAGATCAGATTTCTCGATTGCTTCCCATAGTCCGTTCAGATAAGCGGCTCCGAGTGCTCTGTCATACAAGCCATAACCCGGCATTGCCACCTCGCCCCAGATCATCCTTCCGTGGTCAGGTCTGATTGGTCCGTCAAATCCAATATCATATAATGCCTTCATGATCTCATACATGTCAAAGCTGCCGTCGGCTGACAGATGTGCTGATTCTTCAAAGTCTGTCGGCGAATTGAACTTCAGGTTTCTCACATGTGCAAAATGAATTCTGCCCTGCAGGGACCGGATCATGTCCGGCAGATCATTGGCAAGATTCGTGCCATAGGAACCCGAACAGAATGTCACACCATTATGCGGATTATCCACCATATGCATCATACGTAGGATATTTTCTTTGTTAATGATGATACGAGGAAGACCAAATACGCTCCACGCCGGATCATCCGGATGAATCGCCATATTGATATCATACTTGTCGCATACCGGCATAATCTTCTCCAGAAAATACTTCAGATTATCAAACAATTTATCTGCATCCACATCCTTGTACAGTTCAAATAATTCCTTGATTTGACTCATACGCTCCGGTTCCCAGCCCGGCATCACGAATCCATTGCTGTCAGCTCCGATAGAATCAAACATATCTTCCGGCTTCAATGCATCAACTGCCTCCTGTGTATAGGCAAGTACTGTAGAACCATCCTTGCGCTTTCTTGCAAGTTCTGTCCTTGTCCAATCAAATACAGGCATAAAATTATAGCAGACCATATGGATATCTTCTTGTCCCAAGTGCTCCAGCGTAGTAATGTAATTTTCAATATACTGTTCTCTGTCAGGTGTCCCGACCTTAATTGCATCATGGATATTTACACTCTCAATTCCTGCAATCTTCAATCCTGCGTCTTCAACCTCTTTTTTTAGCTTATGAATGGCAGCACG
>CAYRJT010000384.1:0-1888 GCA_964424675.1 uncultured Lachnospiraceae bacterium | reverse complement strand
TATACAGTGAAGATCGTATGAGAATCATACAGGAAACGGTGCCGGGCAAGCAGATAACCTTGGCCCATATCATAGCAAGCCCGGAACCGATTCTATATAAGAAGCTGGGATTAAACCCTTCCGTAGATTATAATGGCGCTGCAATCGGGATCATTACCCTGTGTCCCTCGGAAACAGCGATTATCGCGGGAGACATCGCCATCAAGGCATCAGGAGCAGAGCTTGGGTTTCTGGATCGATTCAGCGGGACACTGATCATTACAGGAACGATTTCTCAGGTGGATGCTTCTATTCGGGCACTGACAGATTATTGTGAAGAAAAGCTGCAGTTTACAGTGTGTGAGATCACAAAGACATGAGAAGGATCATATTGATCGGCAGGAGTGAAGCCGGAAAAACAACCCTGAAGCAGGCACTGGAAAAGCGCCCGCTGCAGTATGAAAAGACACAGGCGGTGGAGTTCTCAGATTTCATCATCGACACGCCGGGAGAATATGCACAGGGACGCAGACTTTCTGCAGCACTGGCAGTCTATTCTTACGAGGCAGATGTAATCGGACTGACCGTACATGCCAATGAAGCATTTTCATTATTCAGCCCCAATATTGCATGTATGGCAAACAGGGATGTGATCGGTATCATTACAAAGGTAGATGAGCCGGATGCCAATCTGCCGCAGGCAAGGCTGTGGCTCGAGCTAGCAGGCTGTGAAAGGATCTTTGAAATCAGTTCCTATACAGGAAAGGGAATTGAGGAGCTGCTGGAGTATCTGAATGAAGAACCAGCAGAGGAAACGGATATTACCGTGTAAGTGGTTCAAAAATAAAGCAATCGGAATATCACATGAAAGAAAAAATCAGGAGGAGAACAGAACATGGAAAATGAATTTCAAATTAAGAAACAGATCTGCGAAATCGGAAAGAGAATTTACGACCGTGGCATGGTAGCAGCCAATGACGGTAATATTTCCGTAAAGATTTCGGATAATGAATTCCTGTGTACACCGACAGGTGTCAGCAAGGGCTTCATGACACCGGAGTACATCTGCAAGGTAGATGCAACCGGTAAGGTGCTGCAGGCAAATGCAGGCTTCAAGCCTTCCAGTGAGATCAAGATGCACATGAGAGTGTATAAGGAAAGACCGGATGTCAAATCAGTCGTTCATGCACATCCGATGTATGCAACCGGATTTGCCATTGCAGGCAGACCGCTGACACAGCCGATCATGCCGGAAGCAGTCATTGCTCTCGGATGTGTACCGATCGCTAAGTATGGTACACCTTCTACAGAGGAAATCCCGGATGCAGTATCAGAATATCTGCAGTACTTTGATGCAGTATTACTGGAGAACCACGGAGCACTTTCCTACTCAGACTCACTCCTTGCTGCTTATATGAAGATGGAATCACTGGAATTTTATGCCCAGCTGCTCTACATCTCAGAGCACCTGGGCGGCCCTCAGGAGTTATCAGAGGATCAGGTTCAGAAATTATACGAGATCAGAAGAAAATTCGGTATGACAGGCAAGCATCCTGCAAACCTGTGTCCGAACCAGCAGGCAGGCAAGCCGAGCTGCCACAACTGCGGAGGCTCCTGCAAGAGTACAGCAGCATCAGACAGCAACGAAGCACTGGTGAATGAAATCACGAAAAAGGTTATGGCCCAGTTAAACAAATAAGAGCCACAGAAAATCATAAAGGAGGTCATAATGTGTCAGTCAATGTATCAGAACAAGAATTAAAAGCCATTGTACAAAAGGTCATTTCCGGTATGAATACCGGAGCAGACAGTGACAAACAGCTGGGACTTTTCGATACGATGGATGAAGCAATCGCAGCGGCAAAGGAAGCCCAGAAGATCATGCAGAAGATGTCAATGGACAGCCGCG
>CAYRJT010000383.1:0-1889 GCA_964424675.1 uncultured Lachnospiraceae bacterium | reverse complement strand
CATATGAGATGGAAGTTATGCAACAATTATTAACAAAAAACGGGTATGAAATTGTGCCCTTTGACAAGGAAGCCGATATTTATATTGTAAACACATGCAGTGTCACGAATATTGCTGACAGAAAATCACGTCAGATGCTGCACAAGGCAAAAAAACAAAACAGAAATGCCATAGTGGTTGCGACAGGCTGCTACGCTCAAACGGATACTGAGGGTGCCGGAGCGGATGAGAGCATTGATCTGATCATTGGGAACAACCGGAAAAAGGATCTGATACAGATTCTGCAGGACTATGAACGAGATCATGACAAAACGCTGCATCGCAGCACAGTATTGGATATTGCAAATGAGCATGAGTACGAAGAACTGAAGCTTGACAGGACGGCGGAGCATACCAGAGCATATATCAAGATACAGGACGGGTGTAATCAGTTCTGCAGTTATTGTATTATTCCTTATGCCAGAGGACGGGTCAGAAGCCGTGAGCAGGCAAATGTGATTCAGGAAATAGAGGGTCTGGCAGCGCTCGGCTATAAAGAAGTTGTACTGACAGGGATTCATCTGAGTTCATATGGGATAGATTTTGCAGATGGAAAACCACAGCTTCTGGAGCTGATACGCGCAGTACAGCAGATATCCGGGATTGAACGTATCCGGCTGGGTTCTTTGGAACCGCGAATCATTACGGAAGAATTTGCTGCAGGGCTGTCTGCCTTGGATAAGATCTGCCCTCACTTTCATTTATCCCTGCAAAGTGGCTGTGATGAGACACTCAAGAGAATGAATAGACATTATGATACGGGTGAATACTATCAAAAAGTGGAATTATTACGGAACTATTTTCAGAATCCGGCGCTGACGACTGATGTGATAGTCGGCTTTCCCGGAGAGACAGAGGAGGAATTCAGGATTACGAGGGATTTCTTAAATAAGGTTCATTTTTATGAGATACATGTGTTCAAGTATTCTCGGCGAAAGGGAACAAGAGCTGACAAGATGCCTGATCAGATACCGGAACCGGTCAAACATGAAAGAAGCAGCATCCTGATTGCCCAAAACGCTCTGGAGGCAAGAAAGTACCGAGAGTCCTATTTGAATCAGCAGGTAGAGGTACTGTTTGAAGAACAGCAGAAAATCGGTGACAATATCTATCAGACAGGACATACCAGAGAATATATCAGGACTGCCTGCAGGACAGAGACAGATCTGACGAATCAGGTGATCACAGGGATACCGAAAAGGCTGATTACCGATGAAATCCTTGAACTTTAAGCTGATATAGGGTAAAATACGAGGTAAGCAGAATCATATAAGGTATTCGCAACAGTACGATGAATGGGGTGACAATATGCAGGACTTAGGAAATACACAATATTTTAAAGTAGCGACAGAACCTGAGACGGGTGTCAAGGTAGTATTGTCTACGGTATATGAGGCGTTAACAGAAAAAGGATATAATCCAGTTAATCAGATTGTTGGTTATATCATGTCAGGGGATCCGACTTATATTACCAGTCATAATAATGCCAGAAGTCTTGTGATGAAGGTTGAACGTGATGAACTGGTCGAGGAGCTGTTGACGGAATACATCAAGAACAGCGGATGGAAGTAGAATATGCGGATTATGGGTTTGGATTTCGGGTCTAAAACCGTTGGAGTAGCAATCAGTGATGAGCTGCTGATTACCGCACAGGGTATAGAGATCATTAGAAGAGAGTCTGAGAATAAACTCAGGCGTACCCTTGCGCGTATTGAAGAATTGATTGCAGAGTACAAGGTGGATAAGATTGTACTGGGTTTACCAAAGAATATGAATGCCACAATCGGCGAGCGCGGTGAGAAGACAATGGAATTTCAGGAGATGCTGGCGAGACGGACAGGTCTTGAAGT
>CAYRJT010000382.1:0-1899 GCA_964424675.1 uncultured Lachnospiraceae bacterium | reverse complement strand
CTACGCTGCATTCCAAGCTGTCCGACGGTGAGAAGTATGATCAGTTTGAACGTGCCAAAAAGGGAATGCTGGATGTGATGATTGGCCCCAGATCAGCGCTCTTTACACCGTTTGCTAATATTGGTCTGATTGTCATAGATGAGGAACATGAGGGTGCCTATAAAAGTGATACGATGCCGAAATATCATGCAAGGGAGACCGCAATAGAGCTTGCGGCACTGCACGGAGCATCTGTGATATTGGGATCTGCAACACCGTCTGTGGAGTCTTACTATAAAGCTCAAAATGGGGATTATCAGCTGTATGAGCTGTCGAAGCGTGCGGTCAATGCATCTCTGCCGCAGGTCTATACCGTGGATTTGCGGGAGGAGCTGCACAGAGGCAACCGCTCCATTTTCAGTGAGCGGCTGCAGGCGTTGATTGAAGACAGGCTGAATAAACATGAACAGACGATGCTGTTTCTGAACAGACGAGGATATGCGGGCTTTGTATCGTGCCGTGCCTGTGGTCATGTGATGAAATGTCCGCATTGTGATGTCTCTCTTTCTGCACATGAGAATCAGAAGCTGGTTTGTCATTACTGTGGATATGAACAGCCGCAGGTGAAGACATGTCCGGAGTGCGGCTCTAAGTATATCGGAGGCATGAAGGCAGGAACACAGCAGGTCGAACAGGCAATCAAAAAGGCATTTCCACAGGCCGGAGTGCTGCGCATGGATCTGGATACGACACGTCATAAGGATGGACATGAAAAGATACTGAGTGCATTTGCCAATCAGGAAGCTGACATTCTGGTCGGGACCCAGATGATCGTGAAGGGACACGACTTTCCAAATGTCACACTGGTTGGGATACTGGCAGCTGATCTTTCACTGAATGTAAATGATTACCGAGCGGCAGAGAGAACCTTCCAACTGCTGACACAGGCAGCCGGACGGGCGGGCAGAGATCAAAAGCCAGGAGAAGTTGTGATCCAGACCTATCATCCGGAGCACTACAGTATCATAGCGGCTGCAACTCAGGATTATGAAAGCTTTTATCAGGAAGAAATCGGTTACCGGACACTGATGAATTACCCACCGGCCGGACATATGCTTGCTGTGCTGGTTGAGGGCACAAATGAGGAACAGACAGAGCAGTACAGCGAACGGCTGGCTGCGTCACTACGTGATCTTATAAAAGAGATGAATCATTCGCCAGAATATGCTATAATAAATACTGCTTTTTCTGTCATTGGACCTGCAGAAGCTTCTGTCAAAAAAATAAGTGATAGTTATCGCCGCATGATTTATGTGAAATCGGCAGATTATAATACTCTGACGATGTGCAAGGACAGACTGGAACAGTATATAGAAACAGATGAAATAAAAGAGATCAGAGTACAGTTGGACTTTGACCCGATGAATTCTTACTAACGGAGGTTTTTTAGATGGCAATCAGAACAATCAGAGAAATCGGTGATCCGGTACTGACAAAGGTATGCAAAGAGGTTACAGAGATGACACCTCGTTTACGGACATTGATTGACGATATGCTGGAGACAATGTATGAAGCAGAGGGAGCCGGACTGGCCGCACCTCAGGTAGGTATTTTAAAAAGAATTGTTGTCATAGATGCTGGAGACGGGCCGCATGTACTCGTGAATCCGAGGATTGTGGAGACCTCCGGTGAGCAGACCGGAAATGAGGGATGTCTCAGCGTACCCGGTAAGACCGGAGTGGTGACAAGACCAGACTATGTCAAGGCGGTTGCATTAAACGAAGATATGCAGCCATATGAATTAGAAGGAACACAGCTGCTCGCACGTGCAATATGCCACGAACTGGAACATCTGGACGGAAAGCTGTATGTAGACAGAGTAGAGGGAAAACTGATGGATGTCAGAGATGTATATGGTGA
>CAYRJT010000381.1:0-1902 GCA_964424675.1 uncultured Lachnospiraceae bacterium | reverse complement strand
TCGGCTCGATTGCAAGCTCGATAACCGGCTCAGGGAATTCCATTGACTCTAAGATTACTGGATGCTGTTCGTCACAGATTGTATCACCAGTCGTTGTCAGCTTGAAGCCAACTGCTGCAGCGATATCACCTGAATATACTTTATCAAGCTCTGCTCTGTGGTTAGCATGCATCTGAAGAATACGTCCAACACGTTCCTTCTTGCCCTTTGTTGCATTCAATACATAAGAACCTGAATTCATGGTTCCTGAGTAAACTCTGAAGAAAGCAAGCTTACCTACAAATGGGTCTGTCATAATCTTGAATGCAAGTGCTGCAAACGGCTCATCATCTGATGAATGTCTTACAACCTCATTTCCATCCTCGTCAACACCCTTGATAGACTCAATGTCTGTCGGTGCCGGCATGAATTCCACGACTGCATCCAATAATTTCTGTACGCCCTTATTTCTGTAAGCTGTACCGCAGCAAACCGGAATAGCAGTACACTCGCATGTACCCTTTCTAAGTGCTGCCTTCAACTGATCATTGGCGATCTCTTCGCCCTCGAGATACTGCATCATCAGATCATCATCTAGCTCTGCGATCTTCTCGATCAGTTCTGTTCTGTATAACTCTGCCTCATCCTTCATATCCTCAGGAATATCTGTGATGGAAATGTCCTCGCCCTTTTCATCATTATAGATATAGGCTTTCATTTCAAACAAATCAATGATTCCTTTGAATTCGTCTTCTTTACCGATTGGTAGCTGAAGGACGATTGCATTTTTACCAAGTCTTGTTCTGATCTGGTCTACTGCACCATAGAAATTAGCACCCAGGATGTCCATCTTGTTGATGAACGCCATTCTTGGTACGTTATAGGTGTCAGCCTGACGCCATACATTTTCTGACTGTGGTTCTACACCGCCTTTTGCGCAAAATACGCCGACAGCTCCATCCAGTACACGTAAGGAACGCTCTACCTCAACGGTAAAGTCAACGTGGCCCGGTGTATCAATGATATTGATACGATGCTCGAGAGCACCCGGTTTTGCCTTGTTGTTTTCCTGTAATGTCCAGTGGCATGTCGTAGCGGCTGATGTGATAGTAATACCTCTTTCCTGTTCCTGCTCCATCCAGTCCATGGTAGCAGTTCCCTCATGAGTATCACCAATTTTGTAATTAACACCGGTATAGTATAAGATACGCTCTGTCAAGGTGGTCTTACCCGCATCTATATGAGCCATGATACCGATATTCCTGGTTCTCTCCAGGGGATATTCTCTTTCAGCCAAGGGTTATTCCTCCTTATTAGAATCTGTAATGTGCGAATGCCTTATTAGCCTCCGCCATCTTGTGCATATCTTCTTTTCTCTTAACAGATGCGCCTGTGTTATTCATAGCATCCATAAGTTCATTTGCAAGTCTCTCTTCCATGGTCTTCTCGCCTCTTTTACGAGAAAACATGGTAAGCCAACGAAGTGCTAACGCCTGACGTCTCTCAGGGCGTACTTCGATGGGCACCTGATAAGTAGCTCCACCAATACGTCTTGCCTTTACTTCCAGTGCGGGCATGATGTTGTTCATCGCTGCCTCAAACACCTCAATTGCAGGCTTCTCTGCTTTGGCTTCTACTCTCTCAAATGCTCCGTATACGATCTTCTGTGCAACACCCTTCTTACCATCTAACATAATGTTATTGATCAGCTTGGTGACTACCTTGTTATCGTAAATCGGATCTGCTAATACATCTCTTTTTTGAATATGTCCTTTACGTGGCACGGTTCTTCCCTCCTTAACAATTAATCCTCAGATTTGCTCTACAAATCCAGGGTGTGTTAATTCATCGGTACTCACATGTTATTTCAAAATCTAATGTGTTCGCGCTGATTTTCTCTTCACTTCTATCGGATCTAAACAG
>CAYRJT010000380.1:0-1910 GCA_964424675.1 uncultured Lachnospiraceae bacterium | reverse complement strand
CATGCGGGGTGAAGGCATCTATGATGTTGCATTTGAAGGTCTGATCAAAAATGTAGAACGCAGATATCGTGAGACTGCATCTGACAGTACAAAACAGGAATATGAAACATTTATGCGGATCACGCCGTGTAATGAATGCCATGGGATGAGGCTGAAAAGAGGCTCACTGGCGGTAACGGTTTCTGATAAAAATATCTATGAAGTGACAGCACTGTCTATCGGAAAACTGACAGAATTCATGTCAAATCTTCAGCTTACAGAACAGCAGCAGCTGATTGGACGCCAGATCTTGAAAGAGATCAGATCCAGAATCGGATTTCTGATGGATGTAGGGCTGGATTATCTGACACTGGCGCGTGCGACAAGCTCTCTGTCAGGCGGAGAAGCACAGCGCATCAGACTGGCGACCCAGATCGGTTCAGGTCTGGTGGGCGTTGCCTATATTCTGGATGAACCGAGTATCGGTCTGCACCAGAGAGATAATGACAAACTGCTGAATACACTCAAGCATCTGCGGGATCTCGGTAATTCTCTGATCGTCGTGGAACATGATGAGGACACGATGTTAGCCGCCGATTATATTGTGGATATCGGACCACGGGCAGGCGAACATGGTGGAGAAGTCATAGCACAGGGTACAGCGGAAGAAATCATGAAGGTAGAGGAATCCTTGACAGGTCAGTACCTGAGTCATAAAATTGAGATTCCTGTACCAAAGAAGAGAAGAAAACCGACCGGCTGGCTCAAGATCGTCGGCGCTTCGGAAAATAATCTGAAGAATGTAGATGTGAAGATACCACTGGGAATCATGACCTGTGTCACTGGCGTATCGGGTTCCGGTAAGAGTTCACTGATCAATGAGATACTATACAAAAAGCTTGCAAAAAGTCTGAACAGGGCGCGAACAATTGCAGGAAAGCATACAAGGATCGAAGGGATTGAGCAGCTGGACAAGGTCATTAATATTGATCAGTCACCCATCGGCAGAACACCGAGATCTAATCCGGCAACCTATACAGGAATGTTTGATCAGATCAGGGATCTGTTTGCAGCTACGGCAGATGCCAAGGCACGCGGTTATAAAAAAGGACGCTTCAGCTTTAATGTAAAGGGCGGACGCTGCGAAACCTGCTCAGGAGATGGAATTCTGAAAATAGAAATGCATTTTCTGGCAGATGTCTATGTGCCATGTGAGGTCTGCGGTGGCAAGCGATATAACCGGGAAACACTGGAGGTCAGATACAAGGGAAAGAATATCTATGATGTTTTAGATATGACAGTAGAGGAGGCGGTGCCCTTCTTTGAGCATGTTCCGTCCATCAGGAATAAAGTGGAGACATTAAATAATGTGGGACTGTCTTACATCAAACTGGGACAGCCATCAACGACTTTATCCGGCGGGGAGGCACAGCGAATCAAGCTTGCCACCGAACTTTCCAAGAGAAGTACCGGTAAGACAATCTATATATTAGACGAACCTACGACCGGACTGCATTTTGCAGATGTGCACAAGCTGGTTGAGATCCTGCAGCAGTTATCTGAAGGAGGCAATACCGTAGTCGTCATAGAGCACAATCTGGATGTCATCAAGACAGCAGACTATATCATTGATATGGGTCCGGAGGGCGGCGACGGCGGTGGAACCGTCATTGCAGAGGGTACACCGGAGCAGGTTGCAAAGTCGGAGAAATCTTATACAGGTGCATATATAAAAAAGATGTTGGGGAAAAAATGAACAAAAAACATTGAAAATTCACAATGATGGGTTATAATGGATTATGTATGTTTAATCAGTCTACAAATGGAAAAGATATATAATAAAGACATGAGATGACCGTAAGCTAGGAATTAAGCGACTGTGAAAGGGGAATATTCAGTATGGTCTATACAGATATAGGAATTGATTTGGG
>CAYRJT010000379.1:0-1916 GCA_964424675.1 uncultured Lachnospiraceae bacterium | reverse complement strand
TAATTCTGGTGGAATCATATCTCCTATTTCAAGTCGCGACAATGTTTCTGCAAGCTTTTGATCCTGGTGAATCGGAATTTCTGCTTCTTTTGCTTTTTCAATAATTCGCTCAGCAAGTGCACCCATCCCAGAAGCAATCACAGTGGGGGCATCATTGACAGGATCGTATTCTAGCGCGACTGCCTGTTTTATTTTACTTCGTTTTTCTTCTTTTTCATTCTTCATTTGGATTACTCCCCAAGAATATAACTATGTCCTATGCTCTTACATCAAATGAAAACTTCATGGGTGCTCCTGCATGTATTGGAGCTTCCCCATTTTTTTTCAGAAATTCATCTACAATTCCTTTATCCTGTTCATCCTTTTCTTTCATCGTCACAGTCGTTTTCATACTGTATCCTTTTTTCGTCAGACGTTCGTTCAGAATATGAATATTGGCTTCTATGAAATCAAGCATTTCTTCCTTTTGCATATAAAAATGTGTGCTGACTTTATTTTGCTGCATTGCTACCTGAATGTCCATTGTCCCCAGGTGTTCCATTTCCAGATGGAGCAGTGCACTGATATTTCCATCCTTTGCAGCCAGATTTTTTTTATTGGTATAGACATACAGATCTCCGTTTGCATTCTCATTTGCCATTTTGAGAGGCAGCTGTACATACGTCAGCATCTGATTCATCTGATTCATAAAGTTCAGATTGTCCTGCATATTACCGGCGCTCTTAGAAAGCTCAGGAGTGGATTTGGATATGTTCTGCAGCATCTGTGTGATTTTTTGAGACTGCTCAGACATACGCTCATAGAGTTCCTCTACTCTGCCCTCTCTTGCCACATCCTCCGGCTTCAGGAGCAGCTGCTGTGATAATATGTTTTTTAAAAGAGTCTGATATTCATTTCCCTGTAACAGCTTGCTGATCTGTTCGCTATGTTGTGCATCCGGCTGTGCCAGCGTTGCTTTTATAAACTCCATCAGCTGCCTGTCTGACATTTCTCCCGAAAGGATCTGGGACTTCATTTCCGGTTTCATACCCATCTGTTCAAGCTGATTTGCAAGGCTTTCTCTTTGCTCCGGACTGAGCTCCTGCAGTGTGCCGGACATTTTATCTGCTCTTGATGCCGCTGCTGTATCCTGACTCAGTTCCTGTAAGGAATCCTGTGTATTGTTTTGGATTTCTGCCATGCTTCTGTTTGTCTCGCCCGGTTGTTCATCCGGCATTGAACCAAGAAGCATATCCAGCAGTTCTTTACTGAACCCGGCAGCATCCGTCATACTTCCTTCTGCCACCAGCTTTCCTGCCAGTTCAGGCAGTCCGTCCGTCAATGCATTGATATCATTCAGGATCTGGTGCTCCAGATTCTTATAGTTTTCAAACTGTGTCACATTGAGTTCTGTGATCGGCAGCCCCAGTTTTGTCATTTGTACAATTGTCTGTGGAGATACATTTTGATTGGCATTGATCTGACGAAACATCGCCTGCAAAGCATTTTTATTGATTGACATGCCTTCCTCCATCATGGAAGAAGTCATCATGACTGTTTTCTCATTGACCTGTAGTCCTGCAGCATCCAATGCTTTTAATACGGACGGATCCGTACTGTTCAGATTGGTATACAGCGGACGCAGGGATATCTGATGATTGCTGTTTGATTTCACTTCAAAGTAAACATTCTGTCCCAGCACGAGACTGATATCACCATCCAGTCTGGCTGACATAGTCTGGTGATTTCCCAACAGCAGTAATATATCCTTACCATTGATTTCTGCCACCTCACCGGAAAACACCTGTCCGGTCATATAGCCCTGAGATCCGGTACCAGTCGTTTCTGCCGCAGGTGAAGCCGCAGCGGTTGCTGCAGCTGACTGTACTGCCTGCTGAGTAATATTCATATTTGGCTGTGTATTTCCGGATAGACTG
>CAYRJT010000378.1:0-1921 GCA_964424675.1 uncultured Lachnospiraceae bacterium | reverse complement strand
GGAATACCTACCACAATCTGTGAAGAATCACTTGCCTTATCACCTGAGCATCCGCCCAGTGCAATAGTCAGTGTGAGTAACACCATCACCATGAGAGCATTTGTGATGCTCTTTTTCATGTGTGTTATCTCCTCTTCTAAAAAATAGTATAAAAATGGTGTATTGTATAATACCGTAACATTGTATACAATACACCACCTGTTCGTCAAGTACTTTGTTAAAAAAAAATCAATCTTTTTATTCCAATACTTTTTTCAGCTCATCCATAAAGGTATTGATGTCCTTGAATTCTCTGTAAACAGAAGCAAATCTGACATATGCAACTGCCTCCAGATCCTTCAGCTTGTTCATCACCAGTTCTCCGATTACGGCACTGGATACTTCCTTTTCTTCTCTGCTGAAAATGTCTGTTTCTACTTCATCAATCAGCTGGGTGATCTGTGCTGCCGATATCGGTCTCTTGTGGCATGCACGTAATACTCCTGCTTCGATTTTAGAGCGGTCATAGGTTTCTCTGTTATTATCTTTCTTAATAATAATCAAAGGAATGGTCTCAACCTTCTCATAAGTTGTAAATCTCTTATCACATTCATCACATACACGTCGACGACGAATGGAATTATTGTCGTCCGCCGGACGACTATCAATGACTCTCGTATTCTCGTGGCCGCAAAATGGACATTTCATCGTATCTCCCTCTCATTCTCTCTTTTGTTTTTGCCATAATATGATACAACACCCTTACCTGTTCAGTATAATCCAAGATGTTGTATTATGTCAACTCTAACTTTCCATATATATGCCAATTTATTATATTTTCAGAGACATGGTTTACGTTTTTATGATTTTATGTTGATTAAGAGTTACCGTTCTGGAATATCCACTAATATGATGTCCGGTCCAATCTGTTTGATCTGACAGAACGGAATGACGCAGTCACTGTCTGAGCAGAACAATGTGCAGATACTTCTTCGTTCAGGCACAATAATATCCCTGACACATCCTGTGCAGACATCTATTTCCAGATCCCCGATATACCCGATCTTCTTACAGCTTTTGATATTGACAACTTCCTTTTCCTTCAGCTCTGATAATCTCATCAAAAGCACCTCTATCCTCTTTCATATATACTATGCAGTCAGATAATTTTTCATTACCCTCAATGCATTTTTTTCCAGTCTGCTGACCTGGGCCTGTGATATCCCGATATAGTCCGCCACCTCCATCTGTGTTTTCCCTTCAAAAAACCGCAGCTGTATAATTTCATGTTCACGGCTGCTCAGTTTTTTCATTGCTTCGCTCAAAGATAACTGTTCTATCCAGTTTTCTTCCTTATTCTTTTTATCGCTGATCTGATCCATGACATAAAGTGTATCTCCGCCCTCTGTGTATACCGGTTCGTAGAGGCTCATCGGGTTTTGTATGGCATCCAGGGCAAATACCACATCCTCCTTGGAAATGCCGATCTCCGCGGCGATTTCTACAATCGTTGGTTCCTTGAGATTCCTCTTTGTCAATCCTTCTTTTGCATAAATGGCTTTGTACGCTGTGTCCTTGAGAGATCTGCTTACACGTATGGTATGGTTATCACGCAGGAATCTTCTGATCTCGCCAATGATCATGGGCACTGCATAGGTACTGAATTTCACATTCAGGGTAGAATCAAAATTATCAATTGCCTTGATCAGTCCAATACAGCCGATCTGAAACAGATCATCCACATTTTCATTGCTGCCTGAAAACCGCTTGATTACACTGAGTACCAGTCTCAGATTTCCTTTGATATACTCTTCTCTTGCTGTATGGTCTCCTTCTTGTATCTTTGCAAATAATGCTTCCTTCTCCTGCGTCTTCAGCAGCGGGAGCTTAGACGTATTCACCCCGCATATTTCGACTTTTCCTTGTACCATTTTGTGAATGC
>CAYRJT010000377.1:0-1934 GCA_964424675.1 uncultured Lachnospiraceae bacterium | reverse complement strand
CTGTGAATCAAACAAAGAGCCACTTAATCCATAGGAACCCTTCAGTGCATTATAGGTGCCGCCATTATAATAATCTACATAGGCCTGTGCATTAGACTCTATTTTCTCACTTGTATCCTTGATGGATGCAAGATAAGACTTCTCACTGCCAAATAATGATTTTAATGAGCTTAATGGTGCGGCCTTCAGTGTTTCTTCCTTTACACTCAGTGTTCCATTCTCATTCTGGGTAATACCGGCTGCATTTAATGCATCCTTATTCTCAGTATAATACTGACTCATCATCTTTGCGTATGCCTTGTTCACCTCGCCGCCCTGATTGTTCATCGCGGTCAGCATACTGTTATAATCTGATACAAATGCCTCTACAGACTTCACAACATCCTCTGTATTTCCGGATGCCTCTGCCTTTGCAAACAGAGAGGTCTCCGTACTGCCCAGTAATGCTGTGGCCTCCTCCTGCAGACCATTGGTCTTCTCGATTACATTGGCATAGCCTGCCTTGGCTTTATCTGAAGCGGTTGAATCAGATGAAGATGTCCCTGACTTCCCTGTCGTATTTAAAATACTGTTAGATGCATTGTGCTGTCTGATCAGATCAATGATCTCATTGCCCGATGACTGCTGGGATGTAGATTTGTTCAGATAATCCAGCAGCATCGTGTTGTCGCCGTTTGCTACACGCATAAAATACCTCCTTTGAATCTATCGTTGTCTATTGTATTATCGGTTAATTTCAACAATTAATCAACCATTCTGATACACATTTGACAAATCTCTTTCGGTTGCCTATATTTGAGTTATGAAACGATCGTTTAAGACGTTTTCCAGACAGGAGGAAATGCGATGGAAGATAAAGAAGATATTGAAAAAATTGTGAATATGCTGGATTCCTTTGCGCAGTCAGAAACAGCACGTATGAAGCTGAGAGTCAGTGAAGAAATGGAAGAGGGCAAGGTTGAGAAGGTCTATCACCACGGCCGGTGTGATGTCGGCAGCCCATGGGCAAAGGGTCAGGCCTGCGATGTACTGGAAGAGGATATTAAAGAGTTTCGCAAGAAACAGCATGAGGACCGGATCACGCATCTGATTGTACTGGAATGGAATGCTTTTGATAAAGCCAGAAATGTCGATGGAAGAGCTGCATGTCAGGATGACTGGAATACCTTTCAGCTGATGCGCAGAAGCCAGTATATGACATGGACAGATGATATGCTGCAGAGTTTTACGGCTGACTTCAAGGCAGCTAATGCCGTCGGAAGAAATCTGATTGCTGAAAAATACGGCTGGATGATGGAAACCACTTCTCCTGATGAGTTTCAGGAAATCAAAGCACTGCTTCCCGACATCCCTGCTGCCAAACGACAGATTGTAGAGGAAATTGTCAAAATTCAGGTCGCATGGATGGAAGATCTGGCAAAGGAATCACCTGAGATCACGAATCGTATGCGCAGCATCCATACAAGTGAGGATACACCCTGCAACACCTCCTATGAAACCTATCTGCGCGGAGAGCTGCTCACCTATTCCGATCATACCCTGATGCTTTACGGAAGATTGATCGCCTCACTGGCGGCAGACGGAAAAAACCTGGCACAGATGACCATTGAAAACACCGAGTCTCTCATATAGAGGAAGTGCCTGTGTTCGCTGTCATAACAACAGCAGACACAGGCACATTATGAGAAAATGATATTAGCAATGTATCATATTCCTACCATTAGCAAAACGGATTCTCTGATTGATATTTCATATCCTTTGGCTGATTAAATCCGATCTCATCCAACTCTACTCCGATATACTTGTATACCTCATACAGAGCCTTTCCGTAATGACCAAATGCAACTGCACCATGATGAGGATAGTTGCCCTCAATCAGTACGTGACGATAGAAACGTCCCATCTCAGGAATTGCAAATACACCGATACCGCCA
>CAYRJT010000376.1:0-1942 GCA_964424675.1 uncultured Lachnospiraceae bacterium | reverse complement strand
TCATGATAGAACGCATATCTGTACGTCCTGAAGGATCACCGATATAGCCTGTTCCGCCTCCCAGCAGTACAACAGGTCTGTTGCCTGCCATCTGCAGACGCTTCATCAGGCACAGTGCCATAAAATGTCCTACATGTAAAGAATCTGCTGTCGGGTCAAAACCAATATAAAAAGTTGCCTTTCCTTCATTGATCAGATTCTTGATCTCACTTTCATCCGTAACCTGTGCCACGAGTCCTCTGGCAACCAGTTCATCATAAATCTTCATTGTCCTTTTGTCTCCTTTTTCATACTTCAGGCTCCATACTACGACTGAGCATCTGAATAGTTACAATTATAGCGTAAATTCGTATAATTGTAAAATACGAAAATCTCAAAGCGGCTTAACAGCTTTCATCTCAATATACCCACGCTTTCCGACCGGCTCCAGCTGAAGATATGGATTGGATTCATCCCACTGCATGCCAATCACCGAGGGCTGATACCGTTCGATGGCATCCTGTATTTCCTCGATTGCATCTATGTAATCCTCTTCCCTAAATGGCTCTCCCTGAAACATCAGATAATCTGCTTCCGGCAGTTCAATCATATCAAACCCCACCTGCACACCTCCGTCATAATCCACAGGCAGTTCAACTCCCTGCACATATTCCGAGGTTCCTTCTTTGATATATTCTTTTGGCAGCCACATACTGACAGGCTCTCCGCTGATGGATCTGATGCTCGTGAAGTACCCCCAGACATCCCAGCCCACCTCTTCGCAGTAGGTAAAATAATCCTTTGCTGTTTTGGCCCGCATGATTAGTGCCTTACGTGCCGGTTTATGTATTTGCTGAATCATAACACTTCTTCTGTTTTCCATTTTTTTATGTTCCTTTCTGATTTCATCATAAATCACTCCGTATGAGATAAATAAGGGCAGTGGAATGGGATTTTTGGCATACTCGCTTGGATTGCAGCCAAACTCTCTGGCAAATGCCCTCTGATAGCCATCCACACTTTGAAATCCCATATCATACGCAACATCTATGATACGGCAGTTCTCATCTCTTAAACGAAGTGCTGACTTAGATAATTTCAGCCGGCGAATATAATCCCCCGGCGTATAATCTGTATATTCCTTAAATAATCGATATGCATACCATGGTGAAAACAGAGAAACACGTGATAAATCCTCAAGAGTCACGTTTTCATTCACGTGTTTCTCAATATAATCCTGCATGCGCTGAACTGCCAACAGCTGTTCCTGCATGTGATACACCTCTCTCGCTTCTACTCCCACCGGAAGAACCGGATAGCGCAGCCGATGCAGACTGCCGCAAGTGCCAGCATGATAATGACCGGTATGGTCACTGCATTCAGACTCTCTCCGAGCGTTGCTGCTTTCAGTATCTTAATTCCCTGCGTCAGAGGCATGATATCTACGATTTTTTGCATTGGTACCGGCATGATTTCATACGGCAGTGTGGCTCCCGAAAAGACCAGCATCGGAAAGTACAAAATTGATGCATATACAGATGCAGTTTTACTGTTCTTGGCAATTCCGCCAACCAGCATCCCGATACTGAGGATTGATATCAGCACAAGCAGCCAGCCTCCGATAAAGAGCAGCACCGAGCCGCGCATCCGGAATCCGAAAAAAATCTTTGATACGATCCAGAGAAGCACAACTGATGCTGCCGAATACAGCGAATAGATCATCAAATGTACTGTCAGGATCATCGTCGGGCTCACCGGAGTGACCGAGAATCTCTTCAGGATTTTGCGTTCTCTGTAGTCAGAGACCAGAATCGGCAGACCCATCAGTCCGCCTGCACAGATTGCAATGGAGCACAGTGCCCCGAAGGACTGCTCCAAAAACGTATAATCAGCTCCTGCAAAAGCAGGTTTCTTACCATATATCATACCTAAAATCACCAAAACAATCAAGGGCATCGCGATT
>CAYRJT010000375.1:0-1955 GCA_964424675.1 uncultured Lachnospiraceae bacterium | reverse complement strand
TATCATTTATGAAAAACAATGAGGAAGTTGCCAACGTTTACTTGACACAAACAAAACACGTACAAGACTTGAATTTTTACTGATTTTGTGGTATATAATGAGTAGGAAATCTATTAAATTCTCTTATTTTTTCTGATCAATGCAACCACCAAAAGTACAATTGCACATGCCCCGTATGCCAGTGAATTAATCACTGTATCAATGGTTGCTGCCTGTCTTGTAATGGATACCTGACTTGCCAGTGCATTTGTCCACAGATTAGCCGGTATTGCAAGAACCATTACAATACAGCAGGCCGCCCAGAGATTCCACCGAAATACCTTATATACAGCCACACCGGCCCATAATACAACGAGCCAGATCAGCGTGACCGGTACAGCGACCTTCCCAAACCAGCTTCCGTCATAACCAAATACCGTACAGTAATATGAAATCACATACAACACAGGAATGGTCAGCACTGACATGCATGCCAGACTCTTAATACCCTTGTTCTTACCTCCCCAGATCAAAAGAGATGCCGTACACATAGCCAGAACAATTCCGGCAATTACAATGATTGACCACGTAATTCTCTGATTGACTGCAAGATCCACGATTACATTGACCACGATTCCCAGGATCAGCATTACCATCAGACATGTTTTAAGGGCTGATACCACCTTAGTCTTACGCAAGAACTTAGACAGATTCTTTGCTTCTGTCAGTACACCGTCTGACGGAACCTCTGCCTTCATTTCCTCATAGACCTTCGTACATGGCTCACATCCGCTGAGGTGTTCCTCAATATCCAGATTGGTTTCATCGCTTGTCAGCTTTTCAATGTAATTTGGCAGTAAATCTCTTACGACTGCGCATTTTAATTTCTGTTCCATAAATCAACTCTCCTTTGCGTGCTGCTAATCATTACTTTGTCGATGGATGATCAGTTTTTGTTTACCGCGGTAAAATGTTACCCTCGCCCAGTTCTCTGTATTCCCGAGTATCTCGCCGATCTCTGCAAAGCTGAGCTCACCGGTCAGTCTCAGATACATGACTTCCCGTGTCTTGTCATCCAGATCGTGTAACATACGAAACAGCTCTACCTTTTCTACATTTAAGAGGTAGTCCTCTTCGATGTCCTGACCGGAAACCATAGTATCCTCCAGGTCTTCCATGGATACCGGTGCCCTGCGCTTCTTTTTCTCCAGCTCCCTGTACCACAGTCTTTTTGCAATTGTACAGAGCCAGACAGAAACCTTACATTCTCCACGAAATTTTCCGATGCTTTTGGTTGCCTGATAAAAGGTTTCCTGTGTCAGTTCCTCGGAAATATCACGATTGTTGGTCAAGCATACTAAATACTTATACACTGCCATGGCATTTTCTTCATATATTTTCGTCAAATCCTGCTTGTCCAACCGTACCTCCTCCGATCTTCGCATCTTTTGTTTCATCCGTTACATCTATTAGTGCACGCATATTTCATTTCGTTACAATCCATTTAATATTTTTTTATCCGGTGAAAAAAGAATCCTTCAATGTAACTTCACACACCGTAAGTACTTCATCTCGTACTGTAAATCGAATATTATAGATTCCATAAGCGATGCCCCAGACACGTTCTTCATCATGAATAAATGCAGTCCGCGGATCCTGCTCCAGAATCTCTATGATGTTTCCTTGCTCAGCCTCTTCAATCAGGCATAGCAGCTCTTTTGGAAAGTTTACTGCCAGTCTTTGCTCCTCAACCTCTGCTGCAAAGCCGCCAGCTGCCTCCGGATGTGCGTCCGTATATGGTAAATATGGCTTGATATCATAAATCGGGGTTCCATCCAGCATATCTACCCCTGATACGATAATGACCGGTCCATCCTGTTCATCCACCTCCATTGATTCGAGTCTGACAGAGGACAGACCAATGGGATTCGGACGAAACGGAGATCGTGTTGCAAAGACACCCATTTTCTTTTTTC
>CAYRJT010000374.1:0-1965 GCA_964424675.1 uncultured Lachnospiraceae bacterium | reverse complement strand
AATAGAATCCAAGCTGTTCCCTCATACAAACAACACTTATTCTATTTATATGCGTTTTTCAGACAATCGTGCCTGTTACTGTTCGCTATTTTTCGAGCTTGATGCTGCGCGATACACTGAGCACCATTCCGATCTCGATCAGCAGGAACACAACCGATGAGCCTCCGTAACTGATAAACGGAAGTGTAATACCTGTGTTGGGAATAGAATTCGTTACAACCGCAATATTCAGTATGACCTGTATTGACATGTGTGCCATGGTTCCTACTACCAGCAGCGCCCCAAATAAATCCTGTGCATTATTGGCGATGACCATGAATCTCCAGATCAGCAGCATAAATAAAATGATGACGGCTATGGCTCCGAACAGTCCCAGTTCCTCGCAGATGATGGAAAAGATCATATCATTCTGGGCCTCAGGCAGGAAGCCCAGCTTCTGCATGCTCTGCCCCAGTCCCTTTCCGAACAGTCCGCCTGAGCCGATCGCATAGAGTGCCTGCAGCGTCTGAAATCCACTTCCGCTGGAATATGCCTCCGGATTCAGCCATGCCTTGATACGGGAAAATCGATACGACATATCTTCCGGGATGATCCCCTTGGCAATGGCCAGTACCATGACTGCGGCTACAAATATCACACACAATGCGCCAATCACATAGCCCTTGTAATCAGGGCTTGCCACAAACAGCATCATCAGTACGATTCCAAAAATAATAATTGCAGAGCTCAGATTACTCGTGATGATCAGTATTTCTCCGGAAATAGGCACAGCCCAGAATACCGTAAATAAAAAGCCTTTTTTATTTCTGATTCTGGTTCCCATCTTACATACCAGGGAAGCAAAAAATATAATCATGCCGACCTTTGCAACCTCAGCCGGCTGTAATGACATACCAAGATTCAGCCATCTTCTGGCTCCATTTGCAGAGTAGCCTAACGGAGTCAATACGAGTGCAATCATAACTGCCGATACGATATAGGCCAGCATGGCAAAACGTTCCCAGATATGATAATCTACGCAAGCCACAATGACCATGACGATGACACCCAGTATCGTCGCCCTGATCTGCTTCTTTAAATAAAATGCAGAGTCTCCAAAATCAAGGTTTGCCTCATAGGAACTCGTACTGTAGAGCATGACAAGACCAAAGCATATTAAAAAGATGACAATAAACAACAGTGTATAGTCAAAAAAGAATTTCTGTTTCGTTCGCTGTCTTCTGACTCCATCACGTCTTCCAGCCATGCATCATTCACTCCCCGAGTTTGTTTACCAGTTCTTTGAAGATTCTTCCACGTTCTTCGTAGTTTTTGAACATACCCCAGCTGGCACATGCCGGTGATAATAAAACTGCATCTCCTGCAGAGGCCTTTTCTGAAATATACGCCATAGCCTCTTCCAGACTTTCTTCAAAGACAATGCTTTGAAAGCCGTGTGCTCTCGCACAGTCTGCAATGGCAGTTCTGGTCGCGCCCAGCAGGATCAGTTCTTTGACCTTTCCGTCAAATGCTTCAATCCATTCATCATAGGTTGCTCCCTTGTCATATCCGCCGCCGATCAGGTATGTCGGCTTTACCATTGCCTGTATCCCTTTGATTGCTGCATCTACGTTGGTACCCTTGGAATCATTATAGTAGTCAACACCGCGTTTCGTCGCTACAAACTCAATCCTGTGTTCCACAGCATGAAAGACCTTCACTGCTGCAATAATCGTATCCATTGGAACTCCATAGGCATCGGTCATTGCCATCGCTGCCATGATGTTCTCATAGCTGTGTGTGCCTAACAGCAATGTATCATGTATATTCAGTAATGCTTCTGATGCTCCGTTCACAGCCTTATAGATGATGTCATCCTGTAAATAGAACCCGTCCTGCAGTACTCTTGCTGAACTGAAGTATACCACCTTTGCTTTTGTACGTTCTCCGAAGGAACGTGTCACTTCATCTTCATAATTTAAGACA
>CAYRJT010000373.1:0-1981 GCA_964424675.1 uncultured Lachnospiraceae bacterium | reverse complement strand
GTCAGAAGCGAGGAAAATAATGCAATGATAAAGATACTGTGACGCATCAGATTCATGGCTGCAGTCGGCTGCCGATAGTAAAGATACAGATTGCAGTCCTCTATATAGGTCATATAGCAGGTATAATCTATCCCTGTCAGCTCGCTCTCTCCACTCTCTTCCAACAGTTTACGCATAGAACGCAATTCGTCCTCATCATACTTTTTCTCTGAACAGTACACCGTTTCCTGAAAGTCATCAATGAGATAAAGAATGCCCTGCTTTTCCTTTCCAATACCCGTCAGCATATCCGCAAAATGCTCCTTGAGAATCGCCGCTACTATGTATCCGGTTATGTTTCCCTGATCATCTCTTACTGCAGCGGCAACCCGCAGATATTCCTCCCGTTGCGTACCATCGTAAATTCTTGCATTGCGTGTAACATGGTCGGCAGAGCCTGCGCCTACCTCGTAGAGAACACCCCAGTCAAGCGGCAGCTTTTCCTTGATATATCTGTTTTTAACAATCGATGTTTCCAGATTTCCTTCCGCGTCATAGATCGCATAATTTGCGTACTTACCATACTTTCCTGTTACAGAATACAGTTCACGATAGACTTTGGCATCCGAATCGCTGTCATCCTGCTCCAGTCCTTCTTTGACAGTGGCATTACGACTCAGTTGTCCGACTGCGTCATAGATATCAGAAAATCCTTTCACCACAGCCTCCGTCGAGGAGGTCATGAGCACATCTGCCTCTTCCTGCAGATTATCACGAAATGTCAGGTTAAATACATGCAGCATCAGCAAATAGCCGATGACCATTGGTACAATCGCAATCAGCAGCGAACCTGTAAATATCTTTTTTCGCACAGAACTGTTATGAAATGTTTCCTTCAGCCACCGCAGCCATTTCATCTGTCCCTCACCCCGTTATATACATATTCCAGCCGTCCGCTTCTGGCTGCAGATACTATTGCCTGCATTCAAACAGCAGCGTTCCGTCAAAATCATAGATATGATCTGCAAGCAGCTGCAGCTTGAGGATCTGCAGCTGGGGAAAAGCTTCCCTCTCGCGCTTCCCGATATAGATATAGTCGATTCCGTACTGCTGTATCAGTGCTTCAGTCTGCACAGCATCCGTACCCTCATAAATTTCCCTGATTTCATTGATTCTCACGTCCAGATCCTCTGCGCTCAGATTTCTCCAGAGCATCTGATGTGTCCACCAGCCCTGCAGCGTTTGTCTGCCGGTCGCCATGGAAATACGGTCCCCCTCAGAATAGCTCAGTGCATTTGCCTCCAATACAATATCATCGGCTGATGTATTTGCATCAATCCATTGTATCGCTGCATACTCACCTGCATCCTGCTCCTGTATATAGGCCAGTCCATCCAGCGTACCTGCATTTTTCCCGGTAAAGTAAACCTCATGAATTGCAAAATAAGGGTAGCAAAATGGCGGAATCAGCAGAATCAGCATCAGGATACCGCTGATCACACGCTTGCGTACAGAAATGCCTTGCCTGCATAAGATCCTGACTGCTATATAGCCTGTCACCAGACCGAACAGAATAAAGGCTTCATAGGTAAACTTAAACATGGTATTGCATCGTGGCGCACTTGCGTATATATCCTTGATATAGAGGATCTCAGGTGATGCGATCAATCCAACGGCACATACACATAATATCATCGTAATGATATCTGCTTCTCCAACATCCCATTTTCTTCGGACACAGTAAACCAGAAAGAAAGAAACCCATACAACAGGGATTCCCCACAGAACAAGATACTCAAAGATCGGTGAATGATCCTGTGCCAGTGCCAGACCCACATTGATTTTTTGAAATGTAAGACTGAAGGGCAGCATAACCAGCTTGCCGATGAGATACAGACAGACCGTCTGCCATAATGCGGTCAGATACAATCGCGGTTCTTTCCATGAACCGTATTGCTTCCATGCCAGATAAACTGCAAAAAAAGCAAACACAACCATATAG
>CAYRJT010000372.1:0-2002 GCA_964424675.1 uncultured Lachnospiraceae bacterium | reverse complement strand
AGTATGCAGTAGAAGATTTGGTGATGTATGGAGCAGTTGGTGTATGTAAGGTTACGGATATCTGCAGCCCGGATTTTATGAGAGACGGCAGTCTGTATTATGTGTTACAGCCGGTTTACAATACGAATGAGACGATTTATGCTAAGATAGGCAGCGACAAAATTTCCATGAGACGAAGTCTGACAAAAGCAGAGGCTCAGAACTTTATTGAAGAGATGAGAGCAACAGAGATTCTCTGGTATGCAAATGATAAAGAAAGAGATGCAGAATTCAAAAGAATACTAAAATCCGGTGATTGCAAAGAATGGATCAGAATGGTAAAGGGATTGTACCACACAAAAAAACAAAAGGAATCGGACGGAAAGAAACTGTCACAGGCAGATACCAATATATTTCAAAAAGCAGAAAAGCTGTTGTATGGAGAACTGGCGCTGGCACTTGGATTAACTATGGAAGAAATGCCGTCTTATATTGACAGCGTGTTATCATAAGATCATAAAACAAAACAGGTAGACAGGATCATTATCCCGGGAGAAAAATCTTCCGGGGTATTTTATTAAAAAATAGTGCTTGACATAATTATTATAATAGTTATAATAAATGTTATAATATAACACAAAGAAAGGCTCCTATATGACGAATAGTGTAAACGTGAGCAATACGGCACAGATACGAAGCTATAATATAGAAATAGTGAAGAATGCACTCAAGGCATTACCGTGCGGAACTAAGAATACGGTCTCAAAAATTACAGGATTAAGTGTTGCTACCTGCAATACACTGTTGAATGAACTGGCAGAGACGGGAGAGATTCTAGAGGTACAGGATCCGGATAGCATTTCTTCTGTTGGACGTCCGGCTAAGGCTTACCAGTTTAATGAGCATTATTCCTATATCCTATGTATCTATGCAACGATATATGGCGGACATTGCAGATTGCATTATGGAGTCATGGATCTGTTGGGACAGATCGTTGACAGTGACTGTGAGGATAAGAAGCTTCTGGATTATCAGGAAATAGAAGAACTGGTCACGGAGTTAATCAAAAAATTCCCATCTATCAATGCCATTGGATTTGGAATACCGGGAATTGTAAATCGGAAAATGGAAGTGGAAGCTTGTGACATTGAAGCGTTGAACGGCTGTCCTTTGCGAAAACGTTTATCGGAGCAATTTGGAGTTGAGGTGGTTGTGGATAATGACATGAATCTGATTGCTTACGGTTTTTATCAGGAGGAGTCACCAGAAGAGGATTCCTCGATGGCATTGGTATCTTTCTTTGATAAGGTCTGTGCAGGCTGCGGAATCATTATCAATGGAACAATTTTTCATGGAAGTACAAATTTTGCCGGAGAGGTATCTTATCTCCCGTTTGAGATCAGTCATACAGAACAGCTGCAGCTACTGTGTACCAGAGAAGGTGTTTTAAAACTGGTATCAAAGACAATCTCATCGTTAGCGGCTGTCATCAATCCGACACAGGTTATACTGACGGGGAGCCCAATCAGTGAAGATATGCTACCGGAACTGATTGAAAGATGTGAGGTCTGTATACCGGAACAGCATATGCCGAAGCTGCGTTACTCGGCTGATATTGATCATTACTATTTACAGGGTTTGTGTGCATTGACATTGGAATACGTCAATCAGATTCAATAGAGAGAAGGAAAACGATTATGACAACGTTATTGGTTATTATTTATCTTGCGTTTATCAGTCTTGGACTACCGGATTCTTTACTTGGCTCTACGTGGCCGGCTATGAGACTGGACATCAATGCACCTTTATCAATGGCAGGGATACTGTCTATGTTTATATCAGGATGCACCATCATCAGTTCTTTGAACAGTGCACGCATGATTAGAAAATTCAAGACCAGTAAAATCACACTGGTCAGTGTATTTTTAACAGCAGCAGGATTGATGGGATTTTCCTTTGCACCCTCCATAATATGGCTGTTTATATTGGCAATTCCGCTTGGACTGGGAGCAGGGGCAATTGA
>CAYRJT010000371.1:0-2009 GCA_964424675.1 uncultured Lachnospiraceae bacterium | reverse complement strand
CAGGAGAGGCAGACTGGGAGATTATCCGTCTGGTAAAGGAAGCTGTTTCCATACCGGTGATCGGAAATGGTGATATTACATCTCCTGAGAGCGCAAAGAGAATGTTGGATGAGACAGGCTGTGACGGACTGATGATTGGTCGTGCAGCTCAGGGAAATCCATGGATCTTTCATTGGATCAATGCTTATCTTGATCGTGGTGAGATGCCGGCAGCGCCGGGACTGCAGGAGATCAAGACTATGATTTTACGACATGCAGAGCTGTTGTTAAAGTATAAAGGACCCTATACCGGTATGCGGGAAATGCGAAAACATGCAGCATGGTATACAGCAGGCTATCCGCACTCAGCCAGACTGCGGCGCAGTCTGAATGATATAGAGACAATGGACGATTTGAAGCAGATTCTGATGCATATGGAATAGAATGCTATCATATATTCCTCTATGGAAAAGATTTGTTTACTGCATATTATCAGTATAGAAGCAACAAAGTGGGAGATATTCAGAGGCTGTCCATATCGCAGGGCAAGGAAGCGTATATTGAAGCTGTTAGGAGAGAAGAATATGGATGGGGTGATGACGACAGAGGACATTGCATTGCAGCTGGGAAATCTGGGAGTTCCATATCTGTATGTTCACAAAGCGGGCTTTCGTAAAGGCGGCATCAAACGAAATCCTCAGAAATGCTGGCACATGGCAGTTCTGGATGATGAATCAGCGATGACAGATGAAGTTCTGGAGCTGGTGTATGAGGATCTGAATTATCTGACAGTCGTTACAGACAGAGCAGAACATTTTGAGAGTATGGCAGATGAGGTCTATGATGAGACAGGACTGCTGATTCATTTTGCCAGACAGATTCCCCCGGACGCCAATATATTACTATATATGAAACCTTGACACTAATTAAGTAAATGGAGTATAATACCATCATTGCAAAGCGGACTTTGGGCTGAAAAAGCCGATAAAACGATAGAGAGGCAGGGTACTGTATAATATGGAAACAAAGAAGAATTTATTAACGTATGAAGGACTTCAAAAATTAGAGGATGAGCTGCATGACCTCAAGGTAGTCAAAAGAAAAGAAGTAGCTGAAAAGCTCAAGGAAGCCAGAGCTCAGGGCGATTTATCCGAGAATGCCGAGTATGATGCGGCAAAAGACGAGCAGCGTGATATTGAGGCACGTATCGAGGATATTGAAGCAATCCTGAAAAATGCAGAGGTTGTTTTGGAGGATGAAGTAGATGTCAGCAAGATCGGTGTCGGCTCCAAGGTAAAGATCCTGGATAAGGAATTAAAGGAAGAGATGGAATTTAAGATTGTCGGTTCAGCAGAGGCTAACTCTCTGAAGGGCAAGATTTCAAATGAATCTCCTGTAGGCAGAGCCCTGATCGGTGCAAAGAAGGGCGATACAATCGAGGTGGAGACTCAGGCCGGTACATTGAAGTATAAGGTATTGGAGATACAGAAAACCAATTAATTGGTATATGGAGGAAATAGAGTGGGCGAGCAACAGAATCAGAATCAACAAAAGGGTCAGCAGAACCAGCAGGAGCCGGACATTAAGCAGCTCCTGAAGGTACGTCGCGAGAAGCTGGCACAGCTGCAGACAGACGGCAGGGATCCCTTCCAGATTATGAAATATGATGTGACACATCATAGCACTGAGATTAAGGACAACTTTGACGAGCTGAACGGCAAACAGGTATCCATTGCAGGCCGTGTGATGGCAAAGCGTGTCATGGGTAAAGCCTCTTTCTGTAATGTACAGGATCTGCAGGGTAATATCCAGTCTTATGTTGCAAGAGATTCCATCGGTGAAGAAGCATATGCGGACTTCAAGAAGTTTGATGTCGGTGATATCATCGGAATCGAAGGTGAAGTCTTCAAAACAAAGACGGAGGAGATCTCCATTCATGCATCGAAGGTTATTCTTCTGTCTAAGAGTCTTCAGATTCTTCCTGAGAAATATCATGGATTGACCAATACAGATATCCGTTACCGTCAGAG
>CAYRJT010000370.1:0-2026 GCA_964424675.1 uncultured Lachnospiraceae bacterium | reverse complement strand
GGGAGAGGTACGGATGAAGCCGGCAAGATCAAGATCAAGCCCGTTAACAAATGCATCAGATGTTGAAAATCTGAAGCGTCTGAGTGAGCTGTCTGACCGGCTGAAGGAAATTTCCGTAAAGGAATTAACAGGTGCCGAGATAACAGAGGATGATTATGAACTGATTCGTTCATATGGCGGAAATATTGAGCATTTCTGGGCAGAGGCAGTGAAGGATGAACAGACAGGAGATACGGACAGCAGTCTGGTTCCTGCAGCCTTGGTCGTGGATGTGGCGACAGACCCGAATGGAAGCGTACTGGAGCAGGCAATCGGAGGCGTTCACTCTATCTATGTGGTTGTGCCTGTGGAGGGCAAGCTGCGAGTGGCCGAGGGTGCAGTATTCAGCTATTACCAATTCATGCAGCCGATGGAGAATCGTCTGACCGATTCCCAGTGGAGAAGAATGATCGGTCTTGAATTAAATGACAATATGGAATACGAAGCAGATGAGAGTATTAAACAGCCGGAGTGGACACAGAGTTATCGGACTGAATGGAAATATGACGTTGAGTAAGAATGGATTGATTCCTATAACAGGAAAGAATATTTTAACGGGACTGGGGACAGCGGCTATTTTTGCCGCTGCCCTGTTCTTATGCTGGTGGAAGGGCATTTTTCTGCCGGACTGGGTTGACTGGAGAAGCCGGAACTATATCTATGAAGAGGTCGAAGTGCAGCTCGATAATCACCAATTGAAGCTCATGGAGGAACAACAGGATGGTACGTTTAGGAAGATCTATGAGACACCGTGGGACTGGAATGTGCAGGAGGCGTTACCTTTTGACATCAATCATGATGGTACGGAGGAACTGATTCTGCTTGCGTGGAAGCACGGCAGCTATGGAGAACACCTGCCAATCTGGGAGAAATACAATGATATTCGTCTAGAACAGCATATCTTTATCTATCAATGGGACGAGACAAGGACAACGAAGCTGCGTCCTGTTTGGATGTCTTCTGCTCTGGGCTATGAAGTGACTTCCATTGCAAGAGGGGAGCATGACAGACTAATTGTAACAGATGGAAATGAAGAGAGCAAAGTATGGCAGTGGGAGGACTTCGGACTGGTGCTTGCCGGAGCGACGAAAGAAACACAGGTCAGTTTTCTGGCAGCAGGGGACAATCTGATCCATACAAGTCTCCTATGGGATGAAAAAGATGACTATGATTACTTGTATGACCATGTCAGAGATGAGGTGCAGCAGGCTGATCTGGCGTCCTTAAATCAGGAGACAGTCTTTGTGAAGAATCAGGGCCTGATCAGCGACTATCCACGGTTCGGAACACCGGTAGAGGTTGGGAATGCGATTGTGGGGGCTGGCTTTGATATTGTGACCCTTGCGAATAATCATATATTGGATAAAGAACTTTATGGAGTCAACGTGACTACATCTTTCTATGATGAGCAGAAAGGAATGACCTATGTAGGAGTCAATCCGCCAGAGTTGCGGCAAGCAGTTAAATTCATTGACAAGAATGGAATCCGCATCGCCCTGTTGAATTACACCTACGGAACAAACGGAATTCCGTCACCGGCTGAATATCCCTATATTGTAGAGCGTTTTCGCGATGAGGAGAGAATGCTGCAGCAGATTGACTATGCAAGGGCCAGAGCTGATGCCGTGATTGTATATGCTCACTGGGGCACGGAATACAGTCCGGCTGTGGACGAGGAACAGCAGCGAATCACAAATCTGTTACTGGAACATGATGTAGATGTAGTAATCGGAACCCATCCGCATGTACTGCAGCCTGTAGAAACACTAACCGACACAGACGGTCATCAGATGCTTGTATACTATTCACTCGGTAATCTGATTTCGGGACAGGACAGACCCGAATGTCAGACCGGAGGACTTGCAAAGTTCAATATCGTCAAAGCAGTGGATGGAGGTGTCTCCATTGAGAATACCGAGCTGAAAGAAGTTACAGCTTTTGCGGTTGTTCCATGATTGATATAGCATATGATATGTGATACATTAAG
>CAYRJT010000369.1:0-2026 GCA_964424675.1 uncultured Lachnospiraceae bacterium | reverse complement strand
TTTGACAGTGAAGAGCATGTTTATGCACAATATATCGTACTAAATGAAGTCTATCCGTTTCAAAATCCGGAGAAGCTTCTTGAAATTGTGGATCTTCTGGTGAAGGAACAAGAACCATTTGTAATATCTGTTATGCCGGTTTATGTGAATGCAGATTACCCGGCCATGCAGAGATTTTGCGAGATTTTACGTTATGCGCAGGCCAATGGCGGGGCAATTATCTTGCATGCACCTCTGAATCAGAAGCCGGAGCTGGATTCGGAGTTGATTAATGAGTATATGACGATTGCATTGAAAAACTATATGGAACAAAAAGTATATCCTATTGGTATACAGGTGCCGGTTGACTGGATGTTTGATACAGAAGGAATAGAAGTCCTAAGCAGATTTTCCACTGTGTTCACCGTGGAAGAAGAGGATACAGCCAGCTCCTTTTCAGAGGATTTGCATACAAATGAAGTCTATGAAGATGGACATCAATGGGTAGGGCCGGCTATTTCGCTTGATAATACCGGTGTGAGCTATACGAAGGTGTATTCCACTGCAGTGTATATTGACTTTACAGAGGAAGCAGATGGCATTGTTGATAAGATCCATGTATGTCAGGATTCTTTTGTTCCGTTAAAGAGCCTGTGGGATGTGGATCATACATTTTGGTCAGACGAGGATCTGCTTCTGTATAAAAACGGAATTCTGACTGTTAACAGTATTCGCGTGGAGAAGGCATATGAACCATCAGAACAGGAAGAGGATTATGAGTATAACAGAAACACTCTGAAACGGTTTTCACGTAATCTTGCAGAAGAGAACAGGAAACTGGTCGTGGTCGTGGTTGTGGTTTCCGTTTTGTTTGTATTCTTTCTTTATTCAGCAAGACATAATAACAAGAAGCGATTTTTCTATTCGGAAGATCAACCGGAGCAGAAAGAGGAGAAATAAAGTATGTCACTCACAGATTACCTGTCATTGTATGCAATTGTTGCCATATGGGGCTTGATGTTTTTAAATATCTTTTTGTCAATCGGCGGCTTTATCTATATGATGAAAGTCAACAAGACCGATGGCAGGATTCCTTTAAAAGAATATCCTATGGTCAGTATCATGGTTCCTGCCCACAACGAAGGCATTGTGATCAGGCGGACGGTAGAAGCTTTACTGAACTTTGACTATCCGAAGGATCGTTATGAAATTATAGTCATCAACGATAATTCAACAGATAATTCTGCTGAAATCCTGCAGGAAATACAAGAGGAGAACCCGGACAGAAAGCTGATTGCCATCAGTACAGACAATATCGTTGGAGGAAAAGGAAAATCAAATGCATTGAATATAGCACTTTCAGTAGCGCAGGGCTCTTTGATTGCGATCTATGATGCAGATAATACTCCTGCACCGAATGCGTTGATTATTCTGGTGGAAAATCTGATGGCAGATGAAAAACTGGGAGCTGTCATCGGTAAGTTCAGAACAAGAAACAGAAATGCCTCTATTCTGACCAGATTTGTGAATATCGAGACACTGGCTTACCAGTGCATGAACCAGGCAGGACGTTTCTTCTTTTTTAAGCTGTGTACCATTCCCGGGACGAATTTTGTAATACGCAGAAGCATTATTGACGGAATGGGTGGCTGGGATACGAAGGCACTGTCAGAAGATACCGAGATCAGTTTCAGAATCTACCGGATGGGTTATTATATTAAGTTTATGCCCTTAGCAGTCACATGGGAACAGGAGCCCCAGATGCTGAAGCAGTGGTTCAAACAACGTACAAGATGGGCAAAAGGAAACCTGTATGTGCTGATCAAAAACTTTAAATATGTATTTGACAGGAATGCCGGCCCTATGCGGATGGATGTATTTTATTATATGCTGGTATATGTATTGATGCTGACATCTTTGATATGCTCAGACGTAATCTTTGTTCTGGGAGTTCTGGGCTTGTGTCACAGTACCTTGGGAGGCTTTTCAACGCTTTTATGGGGCATGGCAATTTTATTGTTTGTATTGAATGTGATGATTACGCTTG
>CAYRJT010000368.1:0-2076 GCA_964424675.1 uncultured Lachnospiraceae bacterium | reverse complement strand
TATCAAAATTGACATATCCTACGTGATATTCACCCGCAACAGCCATGATCTGTGCATCATACTGCAGTGCCCAGTTTGGCGTTCCCGCAGGTGTCTTCATCAGGATGACTGTGATGTCATTGGCCTGACATAGTTCAATCAGCTTTCTCAAATAGGCAACACCTTTGTCGCCGAGCGTATACTCTTCTCTTGCATCATAGCCTGTGAAGCCAAATGCAGTAGGTGAAGTTCCAAACTGCATCAGATGTCCGTTGTAAGTAACCGGATCATCTTTAAAGCACCATATCAGATCCTCCATCGACAGCTCGTTCCATCTGGAGTGAAAACGGAATAAGGGAAACAGATAATCTCCCGTTTTTTCCACGTCAGCCTTTGAGTCCTTGATGGCATCCAGCTTTACCTTTGACAGCTTCATGCCATCCAGCGCCTTACGGTTAGAGGGTTCCTCCACAAAATCGTCAGCATGCCGGATAAATGTCACGTCTACGACTACGACCTTTGGCTTGTTATACTGTATTGCATCTGCAACCATATAATAGGATTGCCACATTGTCTGAGAAGCATTCCCGCGTACATAGGAAGTAAATCCGTACCGTTCCCAAAGCCATACCGGTGATACGGCATTATAGATCGTACTGGGGCCTACAAATACCACATCTAACGGCAGCTTTTCATCATAAAACTCCTCTGCGATCCTGCCGTCCTGGTTTTCAGAAACATATTTGGGCATAAACAGTTTGTTCGTAAAAAATACCGCACAGATGACAAATGCAATTTCCAGCAAAACGATCAATATTTTCTTTAACTGAACTTTCATATGATTTCACGCCCTCAAAATTGAATATATATAAACTGGCTTGCATCATATCCAAAGCCATAATATCCATAGATTGCTACAGACAATACAAATAATGTGCACAACACCACCTGTGCAGCTCCCGGCAGTGCAAACAGACGCTCTCTGATACTCTTCTTCCTTTGAAGAAGGCTCACAATCAATACTACCAGACAGGCAGCCAATGCTATTTTCAGATCATCCTTTGGCAGATCCATCGTATAAAATTCTTCTCTGTTGAAGCTGCTCCAGTTTTGAAACAGATTGAAAATCATACGAAATGCTGCCTTAATACTCGGTGCAATATCAAATACCCTGAGCAGTGCCATCAGCCAGAATGTTCTGAAAATCTGAAAGGCCTTAAAAGCTGTGCCAGAGGGATTCACCTTAAAATATTCTCTCAGCCTGCCGGATACCGGTGCAAACTCCTCACCAAGAATAATGAAAAAGCAGTTCAGCAGTCCCCATACCACATATCTGTTCTCAGAACCATGCCATACACCGGTCAACGCCCATACAGCAAGCATTGGCAGATAAATAGGAAGTCTCTTACCGAAGCCCTCACTGATATTCTTCTTCGTCCATTTACCAAGGTTAATAACAGGTTTGCATATGGACAACGGGTAGAATATATAGTCCTTGAACCATGTACCCAGTGTGATATGCCATCTTCTCCAATACTCCGATATGCTCTTAGAGAAGAAAGGACGTTCAAAGTTCTCTGTCATTTTGATGCCGAGCATCTCTGCCACTCCGATTGACACATCAATCCCTCCGGAGAAATCAGCATAAATCTGCATGGAGTAAAGGAATACTGCAATCAGGATATAGAGTCCTTCATATTCATTGACCGGATCTGCCACCAGCTTGACATAGGCGGCTACACGGTCAGCAATAATCAGCTTTTTAAACAGTCCCCATATGATTCTCACAAAACCGCTCTTGATTGCATACCATGAAAATGATTTTCCATCATATAACTCTTTTGACAGTTCTCCAAATCTGCTGATGGGGCCCTGGATAATCTGTGGAAAAAACGACACAAACAGAGCAAATTTGCCCAAATGCCTGTCAGCATCATACTTACCGTAATAAACATCAATCAGATATCCCATGGACTGGAATGTATAAAATGATATACCCAAAGGCAGCATAAAGAAATCAATGAAGTCAGTCTCGCCATAAAAGGTCAGTCTGAACAAGTTGAGATTTGATATGATAAAATCATTGTATTTCAAAAA
>CAYRJT010000367.1:0-2084 GCA_964424675.1 uncultured Lachnospiraceae bacterium | reverse complement strand
GAACGATCTTTCAGACGGTTACCTACAAAGTACCTGTTGTATTTACTGCTGACAGGTCAAAAACAATTCCTGAGGGCTTGGTTGACCCACCTTATAAGGGCGTTCTGCAAGGGGAAACAACCAATCCGGATGGCACCATCACGAAAACATATCATGTTGTAGTGATGTTTGATCAGTTTGGCAATAAATATCTGAGCGATGGTACAATGGTCAATGATGGCGATCAGGATCCTGTACCAGATGCCTCTTATCCAAATGTAACATCAGAAATTACGATTCCATATACATGCGATTCAGGCAGACAGGCATTGATTACCTGTATTGCCGACAATGCATTGGCAGGAAAGACAAATTTTTCAAAGCTCGAAATACCGACTTATATCAGCAGAATTGGAAATGAATCTTTTAAGGGATGCACAGCATTAACGACAGCCTCCTTTGAAAGTGGGTTGTCTTCTATCGGAACGATGGCTTTTGCAGAATGTGGAAATCTGGGGTCTGTGGATTTTGCACCCTCCAATTCACCAAGTGCCTGTGCTACATTAGGAGTCGGGGCATTTGGCAACTGTTATAAACTGTCTTCCTTTGAGTTTCCATCGGGTATCCAGAATGCAAGCTCTGCCGTATTATATGGCTGTGCTGCACTCAGAAATCTGGAGATGAGTAAAACGGCGAAGACAAGTACAGAAATTACAGGCTTCAATACTCTGGGCAATTATGCATTTATGGGATGTAGTTCCCTGACGGATGTTGTGATGAATCCTTATTTAAGTACAGTGGGAAAAGGCTCTTTTGTCAATAACTCCAGTCTCGCCCATGCCACCATGAAGAACAATCATGGAATCACATATCCGGACACAACATTTGATTATTGCGGATTACTGGCCTGGGTCAAGGTTATGGATGCCGCCACGACCTTTAATGATACTTCGGAATTGACCAATATGTCAGAGGATTTTTATATTTGGGGAGCAACACCTGCAGCAACTCCGACTGCATCCTCTAAGGCATACCAGTTTGCATTTAATAACAGTATTACTTACTATTATGAAGAACCGGCAGGGTCAGGACATTATGAAAGAGCATCAGATGGCTATGTCTTTACGGTAGATGCGGGCTCAAGCTCAGAGGTAACTCTAAGCAATTTCAAAAAGACAAGTACTGCGGGAACGAATCTTGCAATTCCGAGCAAATTAGGACCGTTTACCATTGTTGCAATAGGAGAAAACTGTTTTAATAAGGATGATGCTGATTTGATTCAAACTCTTAAAATACCTAAGAGTGTTAATGCAATTGGCAGTAAAGCATTTTATGGTATGCAGGCACTTACGACGGTTGATATTGAGACCTATGGAGTATCTATCGGCAGTGAAGCTTTTTCTGAGTGTCCTTTGCTTAATAGTGTATCTTTCACACAGGATGAGGCCATGACCGATACAGCAATTGGTGATTCTTGCTTTAAAAATTGTGCTTCGCTTCGGAATATTTCTTTTAGAAACGATGATTATACATTGGGTGCGATTTATGATACACAGGTAAAGTCAGTTGGAACGGATGCATTTAAAACCGGCGGACAGAATCTGACGGTCAAGGGCAAGATGGAAGTGGGTTACCCTCCGTTCGATTATGCCATCAATCCGGAGAACAAGATTAATACATCCACTGTGAATCAGTATATTATCTATGAAACAGGAAATCCCTACAATCTGATCGCACAGTATGATCCGGATCTGGATAATGATCCCTTAACAGATGATGGGGCAGTTTCCTTAATTTCTTTTCCAGAACTAACAACCGTAGTAGGTACTTATGATAACAGTGGAACAACAGTAAACGTTACTGTGGATGATGTGATTCAGGGACGCTATGTCAACAATCCAATTTCACAGGTACAGGCAGATATTCAGACGTATTCGCTGAATGTCACAGCTCCAGCAGGGGTGAAGTCGATTATTAATACCTTACATAATAATAATCAGTCGACTCCGGCAGATGAACTGTATTTTATTAATCTGGAGATAGACGAACAGGCCTGCCAGACAGTGGCACTGGGCGGAGTGACGAGTCTGCCGACCGTGGCAGGT
>CAYRJT010000366.1:1468-2101 GCA_964424675.1 uncultured Lachnospiraceae bacterium | reverse complement strand
GTGAGACAGTTATACGAAACAAGAAAAGGCCGGTGAACAAATCACCAGCCTTTTTAAATTTTCGCTATTATTTAATCGGTTTTGCTCCTGCTTTTTCCTGCAGCTTCTCGACACTGCGTTTGAAAAAGCCCTTTTTCTTCGGCTCGACCTTGACAGTCCCACGAAGTCCCTTGACCTCTGTGATGTAGATGCCGCTTACAACTGCTTTGACTTCTTTTTTCACCGGTACGGTATCAAAGATCTTCTCATCGCATACAAGAGTCATCATCTGCGGACCAACCTTTGCCTTGACGATCGGCATCTTGGAGTTACGTAAAAGCTTTGGTGTCTGCTCGATTACGATGGAGGGAAGCCCTGATTCCTTTAATTTCATCCGCTTTTTATCTATAATCAGCATGGATACGGTCTGTTTTGCTGCATCGATCTGTTCCTGTTGTTCAGCCTGTCTTTTCTGTGCTTTCTTACCAAGAAAATAAAGCACGACTGCCACTACAATTAAAAATAACAGTATTGCCAATAATATGATGGTTGTGTTTGACATGAAATACCTCCTATGATCAACCGGAACTTTTCAGACCGGCATTCTTGCATGTAGTATTGTAGCATTCTTTGTGTCAAAGTGCAAGAAAAAGG
>CAYRJT010000366.1:0-1458 GCA_964424675.1 uncultured Lachnospiraceae bacterium | reverse complement strand
CAATGTGTTATAACTGATATGTTAGCGGTTTTTATAGAATTACACTTATAGTATGAAATAAGAGAGGATTATGTTATGAAAAAAAGAATCATGGTAATTGGAATGTTAGCCGGGATTATGGCATTTGCTGTTGGATGTTCATCATCTGTTAATCCTGATAAGTATGTAACACTAGGTCAATATAAGGGACTTGAGGTTGCAAAGCAGGCTGTAGAGGTAACAGAGGATGAGGTAGAGTCAGAAATTCAGTACATGTTAGAGCAGCAGGCAACGACAGAGGATGTTAAGGATAGAACCAAGGTACAGGATGGAGACATTGCGAATATAGATTATGAGGGAAAGCAGGATGGAGTTGCATTTGAAAGTGCCACAGCACAGGCATTTGATCTGACGATCGGTTCAGGAACTTTTATTCCGGGATTTGAAGATGGCATCATCGGTAAAGAGGTCGGAGACACATTTGATCTGAATCTGACATTCCCGGATACCTATACCAATAACCCGGATCTGGCAGGAAAAGATGTTGTATTCACAATTACGATAAACGGAATCAAGGAAAAGGTTGTTCCAAAGCTGGATGATGCATTTGTTAAGACATTATCTGCTGATGTAAGCACTGTAGCTGAGTTCAAGGACAAAGTGAAGAGTGAGCTGTTAAAGAGTAAACAGGATTCTGCTGATGCCCAGGTGCTGACAGATCTGTGGAACCAGGTGGTTGAGGGATCTACTGTCAGTGATGATATCCCGGCTGAGCTGATTGAGGAAAAGACACAGACTATGTATGACAATGCAAAGCAGTATGCACAGAGCTTTAACATGGACTTCCCGACATTCTTGACACAGTATATGGGTCTGACAGAGGATGGCTTTGCAGATGAGGCAGCAAAATATGCTTTGGATGCAGCGAAGGAGACTTTAATCATCCAGGCAATTGCCAAGGCAGAAAAGCTGGAGCTGTCCAAGGAAGAGATCGCAGATGCCATCACAGAATATACATCATTATATGGGTATGAATCAGAGGAAAAATTCAAAGAAGAAAATGATATGGCAGCATTTGAGGAGCATGTATTAAGAACCAAGATTGAGGACTTCCTAAAGGAGAATGCAGTCATTACAGAAGGCGCAGCAGCGGAAACACCTGCGGCAGAAGAACCGGCAGCTGAGACAACTGCAGAATAGAGAATCAAAGCGGGGAATAAAAGATGGAACTAGTATCAATCAGAGAATTATACAGAGAGCAGAAAAAATATATCAATACAGAGATCCGGATCGGCGGATGGGTCAGAAATATCAGAGACTCCAAGACATTTGGTTTTATTGTAGTCAATGACGGTACTTTCTTTGAGCCTCTGCAGGTCGTATACCATGACGGACTGGAGAACTTTGCAGATATCTCAAGACTCAATGTCGGAGCGGCAGTGATCGTAAAGGGTACTCTGGTAGCGACACCAGAAGCAA
>CAYRJT010000365.1:0-2105 GCA_964424675.1 uncultured Lachnospiraceae bacterium | reverse complement strand
TCTGATTCTATGTACCTTGCCTCCATGCCATTCTTCAACAGGATATGCATAGAGTCTGTCAAAGTTCTCATGATTTCCATCCACAAACAATGTGGTGAAAGACTTACATTCAAGCCAATCCATGAGCATTGTTTCTTCTTTACTTTCTTCATCCTTATGCCATACACCACCGAAGTCTCCACAGATTATGACATAATCATCCTTCGTCATCTCTTTCTGCTCTGGGAAAATACTGGTATTAAACCGTTCAAAGTTCTGATGGCAATCACCTGTAATATATATCATCTTTCATCATCCTAACCTGCCTGCTTTAACTGTAAAATCTTTTCATAGTACGTAATTGCCCTATAATAAAATGCTTCTTCCCCTGGCTCATACTTGAATTTCCGATTACCCTTTAACAGAATATCTACCGGCAGATGAAACAAGTCACTTAATGCATAGAGATTATCTAATGTCGGTAAATTCCTTCCATCGAACCAATGATAAATGCTTTGGGGCGTACTAAGGTCCAAATATTCTTGAATATCCTTCACTGTCAGACCCTTTAATTGCATGATTTTCTTTATATTCTGACCTGTCCTATAAATATCAATTACAGGATATTTTCTCTTCATAAATTACCACACCCCCGTATTATTTTACTTGCTTTGATTTCAAGTGTCATTGTACCTGTAGTATAAAATCTTCGCTTTCTATTTAATCATAATCTTCCCATTCAAGGTCGCAAATACTTCCTGCTTCTTCTCCTGGGTACACTCTGCATAGATATCCATCGTTGTCTGAATATCAGAATGTCCCATAACAGACTGGATTACCTTCAAATTCGACTCATTCTCGCAAAGTCTGGTACAGAAAGTATGTCGCAGGTTATGTGCCGAAAAATGTGGAAGCAACAATGGTTCTCTGTCTTCTTTTTCTGCATCTGTCTTTTCCTTTGCATTGTAATCCTCGTAGATTCTCTTGATCGCGCGATTAACAGATTCTGGTGTGTAGACATTTCCCTCCGCAGTAGAGAATACAAAATCCTTATATCCATCAATCTCATTATTACCAAATCCAAGTACCTTCTGAATCTGATATTCCTCAAGGAATGCATCATACACTTCATCAATCATCGGAATGGTTCTCTCACCTGCTTCTGTCTTAGGTGTGGAAATATGAACCACACAACCATTATTCGGCTCTGGTCTGTAAGTTAAGGTCTTTACAACCCTAATAATACGTTTTTCAAAATCAAGGTCATTCCAAGAGATTGCCAAAGTTTCTCCAATTCTCATTCCTGTTCCCAAAAGGACTGTGATAATCGGTTCCCATCCGTGAAACTGGTAATTATTGCACAGATGATTCATAAATGCTTTCTGCTGAGGAGCAGTCAGGGCATGTCTCTTTCTCTTAAATGCTGCTGAATTTTTCTTAATCTCAGCCATGACTCCATCGGATGGATTCTTTCTGATCAGATCATCACGAACAGCCAGATTAAAGGTTGGATGAAGCTGCGTATGCACATTATCCAGGGTATTTGGCTGCAAGCCCTGTTCAAACATTAGCCAGTTATAGAAATCCTTCACATCAGAATACTTAATCTTCGTCAAAAATTTCTTTCCAAAAGTAGGGCGTACAAAATGGTCATAACAATACCTGTAATTATTTCTGGTAGATGGTTTCAGATTATACTTCTGCGACATATACTTGTCGTACATATCATTAACAGTAATTCTGTCTGCGTGTCCAGGCTCCAATCCATCATCCATATCCCGGCGGACCTTTTTCTCAATATCCCGAAGTGCAACCAATGTCTTGGCATAACGATAATGCCGTTTTCCTCTTCTATCCTGATAGGAAAAACAGTATCTCCCATCTGTTCTCTGTGACTCCCCAGTACGGAGAGCATATCCTTTTGAATCTTTTCTTGATGCCATTTTCTTTCCTCCATAAAAGTAGAGGAATAGCTTAAATCCTTGCGTGTTCACCATAACTATAATTGGCTTTCATTGGTTTTTCAAGCACCATTTTACGCTGATTTTCGGCTATTCCTCCGTGATTGCTTATGATTGCTTATAGAGCTATTCTTCCACATAAAAATGTTCTAAATAATCATCAAC
>CAYRJT010000364.1:0-2106 GCA_964424675.1 uncultured Lachnospiraceae bacterium | reverse complement strand
CCAAGAGAGAAACTCATCTTGGGAGGCGACCATCTGGGACCGCTGACATGGCAGAATGAAACAGAACAGGATGCTATGGCAAAATCAATCGAACTGGTAAAGCTGTTTGTCCTGGCAGGGTTTAAAAAGATTCATCTCGACACGAGTATGCGTGTCGCTGATGATCCGACAGATCAGATGCTGACAGATGAAACAATTGCAAGAAGAGGAGCCATTCTTTATGAAGCCTGTGAAGAGGCTTATCAGAAGCTATTAAAGAAAAACCCTCAGGAAGTGAGACCGGCATTCATCATCGGCAGCGAGGTTCCGATTCCGGGCGGCGCTCAGGAAGCAGAGGACAGCATCCAGGTAACCAGTCCTGAGGCTGTAGAGAAGACACTTCGTGTCTATCGTGAGCAGTTTGAAAAATGCGGCCTGAAGGATGCATTTGATAATATCATTGGAATTGTAGTACAGCCCGGTGTGGAGTTTGGCGATGCTGATATCTATCATTACGACAGAGTCAAGGCAGCTGAGCTGACCAAGGCAATGAAAAAGTATGACAACATTGTGCTTGAAGGTCATTCTACAGATTACCAGTCACCTGTGAGCCTTCAGGAGATGGTTGAGGATGGAATCGCCATTCTGAAGGTAGGACCGGCTCTGACATTCTCTCTGAGAGAAGGGCTGTTTGCATTATCCATGATGGAAAAAATGCTGGTGCCGGAGGAGAAGCAGGCAAAATTTATTGAAATCATGGAAGCAATCATGGTTCAGAATCCGGGCAACTGGAAGAAACATTATCATGGTACAGAGGATCAGCTGGCAATCAAGAGAAAATACAGCTTTTCTGACAGATGTCGTTACTATTTTGCACAACCGGAAATACAGACTGCGATTCAGAAGCTGTTCAAAAATCTGTCGGAGGTTGAGATTCCACTCAGTATGCTCCGCCAGTATATGCCGCAGCAGTATACCAAGGTCAGAGACGGTTTACTGCCGATGGATCCGAAGGAACTTGCAGAGGATTGTGTGGTTCACCTCGTAGAAGACTATAATTATGCAACAAAGTTAAATTATGTTATCAGTGATGCTTTTTGCAGATAGAAAAGTGAATATAGTAATATGTTTTTCCACAGATGTCGCATGCGTGATGATTGACAATTCGGTCAGATTATCGGATAATGATTACATTGAAGCGAAACGTTTCACCCACTTCAAACAGGAATGAAAAATCATGAAGGAACGGAGGAAACAATATGGCATTGGTATCTTCAGAAAAAATGATGCTTGACGCTGACAGGAACGGATACAGCATCGGCGCATTCAATGTTGAGAACATGGAAATGGTCATGGCGGTCATCAAAGCGGCAGAAGAAATGCATGCTCCGGCGATCCTGCAGACAACACCATCAACGATTAAGTATGCCGGTCTTCCGATGTACTATGCAAATGTCAGGGCAGCAGCAGAGGCTGCAGGAGTTCCGATCGCATTGCATCTGGATCACGGCAACAGCTTTGAACTGGCTATGCAGGCGCTCAGAGTCGGGTATACATCCATTATGATTGATGGATCTCATGAAGCCTTTGAGGATAATATTGCAGTGACCCGCAGAGTGGTGGATGCGTGCAGACCTTCCAATATACCTGTAGAGGCAGAGCTTGGCAAGGTTGGCGGAAAAGAGGATGATCTGGACTGTAATGATCCAGGATATACAGATCCTCAGGATGCAGTGAAATTCGTCACAGAGACCGGAATCAGTTTTCTTGCAGTTGCAATCGGTACGGCGCATGGCATCTATAAGGGAGAACCGAAACTGGATGTGGAAAGACTGTCCGAGATACGCAAGCTTGTATCGATACCTCTTGTATTGCACGGAGCGTCAGGAGTTCCCGATGAGGCAGTGAAGGACTGTATCAGAAGAGGTATCAGTAAAGTGAATTTTGCAACAGAATTACGAATTGCATACAGCAATGGAGTCAAGGATTTTCTGAAAGCAAATCCGGATGCATTTGATCCAAAGAAATATGGTGTAGTTGGTATGGAATATGTCACAAAGCTTGTAAAAGAGAAAATAAAAGTATGCGGATGTGACAATAGAGCATAGGGGAGGAAGAAAATTGGAA
>CAYRJT010000363.1:0-2116 GCA_964424675.1 uncultured Lachnospiraceae bacterium | reverse complement strand
TTTTTTCATTATAGTCAATGCAAGTCATTTAAATTATGATAAAATAAAAAATAGGATTAGGGATGCATTTTGATAATCCGGAACCTACTCAAGGGAGACCAGTTATGGACAATACAACACCGATGAGCGCAAAAGAATACGACAAAGGAATTAACAAGACAATCCCTTTCTATGGAGAGTTCTATGAACAGACTATGGATATTGTAGAGCAGTGTGAATTTTCTTCCATTGCATGGCTGGATCTGGGCTGCGGAACAGGAACGATGGAGAAGGCGGCGCAGACACGTTTTCCTAATGCAGAGTTTGTTCTTGTAGATCCATCTGAACAAATGTTAGCACAGGCAAAGATGAAATTAATGAATGAGAATATTACATATCTGTGTCAATCATCTGAAGACATCAGTTTTTCAGATCGCTTTGATGTGGTGACTGCCATTCAGTCTCATCATTATTTTCAGAAGGAACAGCGAGAACGCGCAGTTCAGAATGTGTGGCAGGCTTTGAAGACAGGCGGAGTCTTTCTATCCTTTGAAAATGTGATACCGGAGGATGAGGAGCTGAAGAGCTTTGAACTGTTAAGATGGGGGAGATATCAGCAGCGACAGGGTAAAACGGCACAGGAGACAAAGGAACATAATGCAAGATGTGGCGTTAATTATTTTCCGCTGACTGTTACACAGCATATAGAACTGTTAAGAAAAACGGGTTTTCAGAATGTTTATGTATTCTGGCGCAGTTATATGCAGATGGGAATCATGGGGATGAAATATGAAAATATTAATTGTAGCAATCAACGCAAAATACATACATTCTAATCTGGCAGCATACAGTCTCCGTGCGTATGCTTTGAAGCATCTGCGCGAAGAAGGACATCAGGAAGTCGAGATTGAGATTGCGGAGTATACGATTAATCAGTATACAGAGCAGATTCTCAAGGATATTTATCAGCATAAGCCGGACCTGGTGGCGTTCTCCTGTTATATCTGGAATATTGAAATGGTGGAACGGATTGTACCGGAGTTAAAAAAGGTATTGCCAGATGTGGATTTATGGCTTGGTGGTCCCGAGGTCTCTTATGATGCGAAACAAGTTTTATGTAAATTGCCGGTACGGGGTATTATGGTCGGTGAGGGAGAGCGAACATTTCTTGGATTAATCCGAGCCTATCTGAATACTTCAGACAGACTGGATACGCATAGTGATGCATTACAGAAGAACTCAGAGCGTGGAGAAGCACAGCTAGAGAAACTTCTTCAGAATATAGACGGGATTATATGCCGATCATTTACGACACAGATGTCATCATATATGAAAATGGATGAACTTCCTTTTCCATATGCACCTGAGTATATGGAAATAGAGGATTTTGAGAATCGAATCATCTATTATGAATCCTCCAGAGGCTGTCCGTTCTCCTGTGCATACTGCCTGTCTTCCATTGATAAAACAGTACGGTTGAGGGATTTTACACTTGTAAAAAGGGAACTTGCCTTTTTCCTGGAGCATCGGGTTCATCAGGTGAAGTTCGTTGACCGAACTTTTAATTGCAATCACAGACACGCAATAGAAATCTGGAATTATATCAATGAAAATGACAATGGTGTCACCAATTTTCACTTTGAGATTGCAGCTGATCTCTTAACAGATGAGGAGCTGGCTATACTATCATCTATGCGTCCGGGACTGGCACAGCTGGAAATTGGTGTGCAGTCTGTAAATGAAATTACGATACAGGAAATCAATCGAAGAACTGATTTCACCAAGATTGCAGAAGTTGTGAACAAGCTGCGGGAAGGACATAATCTACACATACATCTGGACTTGATTGCAGGTCTTCCAAAAGAAGATTATGACACATTTGTCACATCATTTAACACGGTATTTGTACTGCATCCACATCAATTACAGCTAGGATTTTTGAAGGTGCTAAAGGGTTCCCCAATGGCAGAAAGAGCTGAGAGTTATGGAATCCTACATACTTCTTATCCTCCCTATGAAGTGCTTTCGACGAAATGGCTTACCTATGATGACATCCTGCAGCTCAAGGCAGTAGAAGAAATACTGGAGATGTATTACAACAGTAGTCAGTTTGTCTATACAATGTCATTGTTGGAAC
>CAYRJT010000362.1:0-2142 GCA_964424675.1 uncultured Lachnospiraceae bacterium | reverse complement strand
TCTATCACAGCAACCCCTAATTTGCAACACAAAAACCGCCTTGCTTCTACAAAAATACATGTCTAATGATTCTCTTGTGTTTTTTGATTAAATATCGCTTTCAGGGACTCAATATATGGGGCTCTGGCAATACCATATTCTGTTATGATTCCTGCAATCAAGTCGTGGTCTGTCACATCAAATGCCGGGTTAAATACCTTGACTCCCTCCGGTGCCATACGCTCCTTGTACCACATCTCTGTAATCTCATGTGCCGGTCTCTCTTCAATATGGATCTGATCACCCGTCGGTGTATTCATATCAATGGTAGAAGTCGGTGCACAGATATAGACCGGAATATTGTATCTCTTCGCAACCGTTGCCACTACAGAGGTTCCGATCTTGTTCGCTGTATCTCCGTTTGCCGCTACCCTGTCGCATCCGACAAATACTGCGTTGACCCATCCGTTACGCATGACAGTAGCCGACATATTATCACAGATCAGTGTCACATCCAGACCGGATGACTGCAGCTCATATGCTGTCAGTCTTGCTCCCTGCAGCAGAGGTCTTGTCTCATCTGCAAAGATTCTGAAATGATAGCCTCGTTCATGTCCCAGATACATCGGTGCTGTTGCAGTTCCGTATTTTGATGTTGCCAGCTGACCTGCATTACAGTGTGTCAGCAGACCGTCCCCCGGCTTTACAAGAGACAGACCATATTCTCCGATTGCTTTGCATACACGGATATCCTCCTCCTGGATCTCCACAGATTCATCATGGAGCAACGTCACGATCCGGTTGAGTGGTTTCTCTGCATTCTGCTCACAGATCCTCTGCATTCGGTTCAATGCCCATGACAGATTTACTGCTGTCGGTCTTGAGGCATTCAGGTAATCCTTTGCTTTGAGAAATTGCTCCATAAATTCTATATAAGTATGAACCGATTCATCCTTTTCTATCTGCTTTGCCGCCAGATAAATACCAAATGCAGCCGTCACACCAATCGCCGGCGCCCCTCTGACCTGCAGCAGATAGATTGCATTCCAGATTTCCTCCTGTGTTGTCAGACTGATCAGTGTTGTCTCATATGGCAGTTTTGTCTGATCAATGATCACAATCGCATTATTTTCATCATCAAGAGCCACCGTATCTATTTCCATGATATTTTTCTGTTTTTCCATCTCTGTCCTCTCCATAAAAAACTCCTTAATACAATTCGTACTAAGGAGTTTTGAATATCACTCTACATCTTATATTTAAACTTCCGGTTCCAATAGTCCATATGTGTTGCCTTTTCTCTTATAGACTACATTGACTTCATCTGTCTCTGCATTACAGAATACATAAAATCCATGTCCCAATAATTCCATCTGCACACATGCATCCTCTGGATACATTGGCTTGATATCAAACTTCTTGGTTCTCATGATTCTGACCTCATCATCTTCTGCATAATCCTTGTCCAGAAACTCCTGTTTGAAATTCCCTGTCCCATGCTTGCTGTCCGTCAGTTTGTTTTTATACTTCTTCAATTGTCGCTCAATAATCTCCTCAACCAAATCGATTGAAACATACATATCATTGCTGACCTGCTCAGAACGGATGATGCTGCCTTTGACAGGAATTGTTACTTCTATCTTCTGACGGTCTTTTTCTACACTTAATGTCACATGAATCTCTGTGTCGGGAGTAAAATAACGCTCCAACTTACCGATTTTGTCCTCCACTGCTGTCTTAAGCCCTTCCGTCACATCGATATTCTTTCCGCTGATAATAAACTTCATAACGGTCACTCCTTTACATCTTCGCGAGAAACCTGCGAATTATTTTTGATAGAATCAGTATACCACATTTCACCCTGTGTTAGCAATCCAAACATAATCCGACAAAAGGTGTCAAGACATATTTCATGGTTTTTTTACAATTTCTTAATTTTATTATAATCCAACAAAACATTTGTTCAAAATTCTCCTCATTTTTTCTTTTCAATTTTGTGGATAATGTGTATAAGTTGGTGTATAAGTGCAATTTGCGCATTTTTGAACCCATTTGATTGTGGATATCTTTTAGCCAATCGACAGCATTCTCCACGACTTTGTTCGTCCGTTTTCTACAATTTGTGCACTTTGCATATTTGATATTTTGTCAATACTTTTGTAA
>CAYRJT010000361.1:0-2146 GCA_964424675.1 uncultured Lachnospiraceae bacterium | reverse complement strand
CTGCAAACCCGCATAAATGCTGGATTTGTAGGCTCCTGTGTATTATTCAAACTCTTTGGTTGCTGAATTTCAACAAGAACTCCATTCTCCCAGATTGTTTCTGCATCAAGATCCAGTTCATCATTCCATGAAATTCCATACCCACCAGTATCTACCACTACATCTGCAAATTGTTCCGGTACATTACCCAATCTGCTAAACTGAGGATACTGTGTGAATAGTTCTTTGATGTCGAACTTCTTCCTGCTGCCATCTATAAAATCCACAACAATTATGAAATTGTCCTTTGCTTCCACATGAACGATTCTGTGCGTCATTCTGTCTCCTTCAAACATTTCCCCATTTTCTATAGAAAACATACCAACCATATCTCCTGAAATCGCATGGATATGAGGTGGATTATGCTCCTTCTGCATATAATACATTTTAATGGATATTCCTAAGAAACGAGAAATGGTTGGCATATAGTTATCTCCTATATGTTTATTCTATAGGTTATATCCTATATTGTCAATTATAATCTCTTCATAACTTACAAGCAGTCCAAATATCAGCTGTATTGTTTACTCAGTTTGATAAAGCCCTCATCACTGATTGCGTGCATGAGCCTGTGTGCATCTTCTTCGGCACGACTCTTGGCAAAACCGCATAGTTCCATTCATCATCACTGATCAGCTGAAGATGTTCTACTATCGTGGTTTATCCGAATGGAAATCTGAAAGAGGCTATCTGCGTGACACCTGCTTGACTGCGCAGGATGAAATGAAACAATACCTTGATTATTTCAAAATCAAATATGATAAGCATTAACTTAGCGTTTTCTTCCCTGCCCATGGTCCATGCCGGTAGAAATGTACAGACAATACCGTGGCAATCGTCCATCCAATCGGCCAGGAGCACCAGATACCAATCAGTCCGAAGGTTCTTGAGAATAGAATGGTGAGTACCACCCTGAGAATCAAATCCGTAAATGTGGCAGTCATAAATTCCTTCATCAGTCCGGCTCCACGCAGAACACCATCTGCCACCAGCTTCGTTGAAACGACAAAATAAAATGGAGCCACAATCAGCAGGAACTGAACACCAGTCGTCAGAGCCATCTGCGATGGTTGCTTCATAAAGAATCTGACCAATACCTCTCCTGCCAGCATATAAAGTGCCGTAAGTGGAACACACAGCATCCAAACCATCTTCACACCGGCACGAAAGCCCATCCGCACTCTTTCAAGGATGCCGGCACCAACATTCTGTGCTGTATAATTCGAGATTCCATTTCCAAGTGTTGTAAAGGATGTGATGACCAGATTGTTTAACTTAATCGCGGCAGAATAACCGGCTATCGCTCCTGCACCGAAGCCATTGATGACACCCTGAATCACAATATTTCCGATGGAAATGAAGGACTGTTGCAGGATGCTCGGTATCGCAATCACTGCAATCATTTTCAATATATGACGGGAATAAAGGACTGGCTTTTCGTCCGTTTCTATACCTTTAATCCGCTTTAACACAACAGTCATCGCTAATACACAGCTGATTCCCTGACAAAGAAACGTCGCCCATGCAACACCGGCAACACCCATATGAAAGGCTTTCACAAACAGAATATCCACCAATATATTTGACGTGGAAGAGGCCGCCAGAAAAGCAAATGGAGTTCTGGAATCTCCCAGCGCCGCGAAAATACCTGTTGCAATATTATAAAAAAACAGGAACGGAAGTCCCCAGATATAGATATCCAGATACAGTCTGGAATCTGCCATGATTTCCTCGGGTGTATGAATCAGAGAAAGTAAGCCCTGACTGCAGATGATGCCAAAAAGCATTAAGAGCGCACATAGTACAGCACTGCTTATGATGGCAGTGTATACCGTTGTCTTCACCTGTTTATAATCCTTTGCGCCGAAAAACTGTGCCACAATGACAGAACAGCCGATATTGCAGCCAAATGCAAACGCAATGAAAATCAAGGTAATCTCATAGCTGTTTCCGACAGCAGCAAGTGCATTTTCACCTACAAACTTACCCGCCACCAGACTGTCCGCGATGTTATATAACTGTTGAAATATGATACTTCCAAACAAAGGAAGGCAAAATCTCCATAAGACAGTTGCTGGTTTTCCCTGTGTCAGATCCTGATTCATGC
>CAYRJT010000360.1:0-2150 GCA_964424675.1 uncultured Lachnospiraceae bacterium | reverse complement strand
TCTATATGAAGGGAAATTGTTGTTTGTCGAAGCTAATCAGTCAAACACACTCTGTAAGTAAGTATGCGCATTTTGTTCGAACATGTTCGCTGTTAACTTCATTTGATAGTTCATAGTATAAAAGGAAAATGTGACAAAATCGTGTACGGATTCTAAAACAAAAATAAAGTTCAAATGAAATAAAAAAATATGTTGACAGCCGATATATGTCGTGATACGATATGTCGAGTAAATGATATATCGACAAACGACATATATAAAACAGAAAGGAGATTAATGATGAACGAAAATGAGCAGTTCATACAAACAGAAGAAACACAGGCAGAAAAGGAATATCCGGTCAAGAAATTACAAAAAAAATGGTATCAGGCGATCCTGTATGCCGTAGGATTGATTGCATTGGCTTTTGGAATACAAATTATTATAGGAGGAGCTGCAGGGCTTTTTTTGCTGATTCAGGCTGTGTTAGAGTCCAGGCTCAGTGTTGATATGTCACCTGATGAGATGACGAAGCTCCTAGAAGAAAGCGGAATTATAAATATGGTCAGTGCAGCGGCTTCTTTTGCCATGGCTGTAATCTTTGGCTTGTGGTATCGATTGAAGCATGCAAAGCATTACCATATGGCGCAGCTCAAGAAAACGATGAAATCAGCATTTACACTAGGTAAAACAGTATTGTTTATACTGACGGCAGCTGCCTGCTATGCAATAGCAGTCTGCATGACATTATTGATTGGTTATGTCATGCCTGATACATTAGACCAGTATCTTGACATGGCAAAGATGGTATTTGAAGATGGCCCTATCACACTGATTATGTCGCTCCTTTTTGCACCGATTGCAGAAGAGTGTCTGATACGCGGACTGATTCAAAGAAGACTGGAAAGCTATTTCCCCATGATTGCAGTGCTGTTGATCGAATCTGCATGCTTTGGAATACTGCATGGCAATCTTGTACAGGGCTTGTATGTCATACCGCTGGCTATGGTAACCGGTTATTTGTCTTATCAGTATCGCTCAGTCATACCGACCATCCTGTTTCATATGCTTTATAATTTCATGCCCAGAATCATCAATCTGATACCGGATGAGATTGCAAATCAGGATGGAGTCTGGTTTGTGGCAGCTGTTGTATTGACAGCAGGAGTCATCATGCTGCAGAAAGTATTTTCAAAAGAGGTGACACAAGATGCTGCCAAAGTCTGAACCACTAACAGAAAGCTATTTCTATATTTTACTATGCATGTATCACAATCCGCTGCATGGATATGGAATCATGCAGGAATCACTGAAGCTGTCGGGAGGACGTGTCAAGATCGGCTCCGGAACGATGTATGGCGCAGTGAGCAATATGCTGAAAAAGGACTGGATCAGAGAAGTGATATCCGCAGGCACGGACGAAAAAAACAAAAGAAAGTATGAACTGACAGAGCTTGGAAAAGAAGTGCTGGATAGTGAAATAGAGAGACTGCGTGAACTTCTTGCAAGCGCAGATCAGGTCATTGACACTGCCTCAGACATAACGGAGGAACAATCATGAGCAGGAATATCAAAACATCTTATGCCGCATATGCTGCATGGAATGTAGAAATGGAAGAGCTTGCCCTGAACAGACAGTCAGAGCAGGGATGGCAGCTATTGAAGGGCGGCTGCTTTCACACAATCTATGAACAGGACAGCAGCATTCGCTATATCCATAAAATTGATTATAATCCAGACATTAAAAACGGCTCTGATGAGAAAAACAGATATATCGAACTGTTTGCAGAGCAGGGATGGGAATATGTCAATACCACCTATAATGGCTGGAATTATCTTAGAAAGAAATATGATGAGTCACTGCCGATCAGTGAGTATGAAATCTATACGGATGCATCCTCTTACCGGACAATGATGAAAAGATGGATCAGACTCGGAAGACTGCTTCAGATACTGGAATTGATAATAGGAATCCAAAATCTGATCATTGGAACCTCCGTGGACAGCTCCATGAATGTGATGATGTCCTTTTTTCTGTTTGCAATCGTAGTATGGCTGCAGAACGGAATTTCAAAGATCAAGGCAAGATATTAACGTTATGAGGCTTCGGGAACAGGCTATTTTTATCTTAGGACTGGAAAAACGGTTCAGAACGTGATAAAATGAATCAA
>CAYRJT010000359.1:0-2178 GCA_964424675.1 uncultured Lachnospiraceae bacterium | reverse complement strand
TCTGACCGAATACCATGGTTGTCTTATCTATAACACCTGACTCCTGCATTTCATGATATAAGTCATTGCCCTCTCTTGTTCGCTCACCAACGCCGGTGAATACGGAATATCCGCCATGCTCTGTAGCGATATTACGGATCAGCTCCTGGATCAGTACGGTTTTACCTACTCCCGCACCACCAAACAGTCCGATCTTACCACCCTTCTGATACGGGCAGAGCAGATCGACTACCTTAATACCTGTCTCTAACAGCTCCGCTGATGTTGACTGCTCTTCAAACTCCGGTGCTTTCCTGTGAATCGGAGCATACTCCACATTCTCAGGTGCCGGTTTATTATCAATGGGTTGTCCAAGGACATTGAAGATACGGCCTAACGTATTCTCCCCGACCGGAACCTTGATTGCGGAACCGGTTGCTTCTGCATTCATTCCTCGAACCAGTCCGTCCGTCGGACCCATAGCGATACATCTGACTGTATCATCTCCCAGATGCTGTGATACTTCTACGACCAATAATCCGTTGTTTTTTGTCGTAATATTGATGGCTTCATTAATTTCCGGAAGATGTCCGTCCGCAAACTTAATGTCAAGTACCGCACCAACGATCTGAGTGATCTTACCTATGTTCTGATTTGGCATTATCGTTTACCACTCCTTTTTTATGAAATCGCCTCAGCTCCGCCAATAATTTCTGTTAACTCTTGTGTGATGGAGCCTTGTCTTGCTCTGTTATACATTAATGATAAATGGTCTATCATTTCTTCAGCATTGCTCGTTGCCGAGTCCATTGCCTGCATTCTGGCACCGTTTTCACTGGCTACTGCCTCTACGAGTGCTCCATAGATCAGGCTCGTGACATACTTCGGAATGATCAGATTCAGTGCTTCTTCCTCTTCCGGCTCATAGTTCATCGGTGCTCTGTCCTCTTCAGAAGGTGTTTTCACATCTGAAGAAACAGCATTTACATCAACGGGCAATAATTTCAGCAGTGTCGGTACATGGCTTACAGTATTTTTAAAAGCCGTATATGCCAGATAAATCTCTCCGACCTCGCCATCTGCAAAGGATTGCAGTATTTTCTCACTGATAGCGGCTGCATCGGAATAAATCGGTTCATTGATCACATCCGGATAATCCTCTTTGATCTCATAACCATACCTTTTCAGGGCATCCCGCCCCTTCTTTCCGATTGCATATACCTCTACATCTTCCTTCGGAAGACTGCCACGGGTCAGCAGCTTGACAACATTAGAATTGTATCCGCCTGCCAGACCTCTGTTGGAGGTGATAACAATGACAGCTTTTTTTTCAGATGCTCCGGCTACCAGATACGGGTGGTCAATATTACCTGACTTGCCCAGCATCGAAGTAACCGTCTCATACATACGCTCAAAATAAGTCTTTGAGCGCTCTGCCCTTGACTTTGCACGCTGCAGCTTTACAGTGGAAACGAGCTTCATGGCTTTGGTAATCTGCTGAGTACTCTGTATACTGACTTTACGTCTTTTGATATCTCTCATTGAGGCCATGATGTTCCCCTACCTTTACTTTCACATAATCAAGTTCCGTTATTTCAGAAAACCGGCTTTAAAGTCTGTAATTGCTTTCTTCAGAGTCTCCGCCGTTTCCTCTGATATTTCCTTTGATGTCCTGATTGCTTCCGGAACCTCACTGTATTTCGTCTTCACAAACTCCAGAAATTCATCTTCAAATGCTGTAATCCGGTCTGTAGGTACATCCAACAGGAACTTATTTGTAGCTACAAAAATGATGATGACCTGATACTCTACCGGCATCGGCTTATACTGAGGCTGTTTCAGAACCTCCTTGATGCGCTCGCCCTGTGCCAGCTTCTCCTTTGTATCAGCATCCAGCTCTGAACCAAACTGTGCAAATGCTGCCAGCTCACGATACTGTGCCAGCTCCACACGGATAGGTGCTGCGATTTTCTTCATGGCTTTGATCTGTGCGGCACCACCAACACGTGATACGGAAAGGCCTGCATTGACTGCCGGTCTGAAACCGGAGTTGAACATCTCTGTCTCCAGATAGATCTGTCCGTCTGTAATAGAGATTACATTGGTCGGGATATAAGCTGATACATCACCTGCCTGCGTTTCAATGATCGGAAGTGCCGTCAGGGATCCTCCGCCATATTCTTCGCTCATTCTTGCAGC
>CAYRJT010000358.1:0-2208 GCA_964424675.1 uncultured Lachnospiraceae bacterium | reverse complement strand
CAAGCATCAGTATAAAGAGGGGATGATGGATCAGGTGGATCGTGTCATCTATGATCTGAAGAACAATCCCTTTAGCCGACGGATCATGACGAATATTTATGTGCATCAGGATCTGCATGAAATGAATCTGTATCCGTGCGCATACAGTATGACTTTTAATGTAACACAGCGTAAAGGAGAGGATCGTCTGACACTGAATGCGATTCTGAATCAGCGTTCTCAGGACGTTCTGGCGGCCAATAACTGGAATGTGGTACAGTATTCGGTGCTGGTGCATATGCTGGCACAGGTCTGTGATATGAATGTAGGCGAATTCGTTCATGTCATTGCAGATGCGCATATTTATGACAGGCATATACCGCTGATTAAGGAACTGATCTCCAGAGAACCCTTTGAGGCTCCGAAATTCTGGCTAAATCCTGATATTAAGGACTTCTACCAGTTTACACGGGATGATGTCAAGGTAGAGGGCTATGTAACAGGACCGCAGATTGAGAATATCCCGATCGCAGTCTGATCGTGGATGCGATATGTTAGCACAGAAATGCTAAGCATCAGTCCTTGTAAACGGATGATGCAGATTAAGTGAACAAAACCAGATAAGAAGGAGCACATATGAACATAATAGCAGCAGTAGATAATCATTGGGCTATCGGCTACAAAAACCAGTTGCTTGTGAGGATTCCAAACGATCAGAAAATGTTTCGCGAGGAAACGACCGGAAAAGTGGTCGTACTGGGACGCAAGACATTGGAAACCTTTCCAAACGGTCTTCCATTGAAGAACAGAACCAATATCATATTGTCATCGGATCAGAATTATAAGGTGAAGGATGCGATTGTGGTTCATTCCGTGGAGGAGCTTTTAGAGGAATTGAAGCAGTATCCGTCAGAGGATGTCTATATCATAGGAGGAGAGAGTATCTACAGGCAGCTGCTTCCATATTGTGATACGGCACATATTACGAAAATAGACTATGATTATGACGCAGATGCCCATTTTCCAAATCTGGATGAGATGACAGAGTGGAGGATTACCGGAAATAGTGAAGAACAGACTTACTTTGATATCGAATATACGTTTTTGAGATACGAAAAAACGAAGTAATCCGGAAGGCATGTATGAATCAGAACCGTGAAAAACAAAACAGAGTCAATAGAATGAGACGGTATAATAAAGAAAAAACGATGTTGAGTGACTATATTTCAACATCGTTTTTTATATGATAGAAAAATGTTCCGCAAGGATGCATGCGGTTTTGCAAATGAAATTACTGAGGGAGTACTGTATTTGGATCTACAGCAGGAAGTGTCTGGGACGCATCAGGCAGCGAAAGTTCGGGCAAAGCTGTGTCGGGCAGTACAGTTCCGGCACCGTCAACTGTGGTTCCTTCCGGCAGTCCTGTACCGTCTACAGAGAACATGGGAATCCCATTGATATAGCTGTGGATACAATATGGAGTCGATGCATACGGATCATTTTCGGGGTCTACCATGATGACACCCTGTACCTTATATGGGCAGGAATCAGCAGCACGTCCACCAGTCAGTCCACAGACATACCCTACCATATGACGATCACAGACCGTAGTCGGTTGTGTACCGGTTGCGAAATATTCAGTATAAGCGCTGCCATCCAGATCACACAGACCTGCAACAGCAAGCTTACCGGATTTATTGCATACAGTGGCTGAGGTAATGCCCTCAGGTGTGGTGAAGGACTTGTTTTCCAGATTTTCATGGACACGGGACATGACTGCTTTCCATAAAGTCTTTGCCAGACCAGTTTCAGAGCCTCCCATGTGAACGTTATTGTCATAGCCGGCCCAGGTCGCACATGTATAATAGGGAGTGTATCCGGCAAACCAGACATCGACATCACTGGAGGTAGTACCTGTTTTTCCGGCAATTGACATGTTGTCAAAACGTACCTTACCACCGGTACCCTGTGTGACAACGTCGGTCATGGCATCTGTCAGCAGGAATGCAGTGGTCTCCTTAATAACCTGACGTTTCTGCGGCGCATTTTCAATTAATACATTTCCATCATGGTCGACGATCTTCGTATAGAACATCGGCTTGATATAGGTTCCGCCATTGGCAATCGCTCCGTATGCTGATGTGAGTTCCAGATTGGTCACACCATCGGTCACGCCACCAAGAGCAAGTGCCTGTGTAATATCAGAAGTAACAGTCCCGTCTGCCTGTG
>CAYRJT010000357.1:0-2209 GCA_964424675.1 uncultured Lachnospiraceae bacterium | reverse complement strand
ACAAGTGCGGATGGGAACCGGAAGATAAGAGTACACCTCCGAAGTTCTGTCCTGAGTGCGGCGATGTATTTGATGATAATGACAAGCAGTAAGGCAATTTAAGATTACATAATTAGTTAACATAATATTGAGCTTGGCGTAAATATCAGACAGCAGTATCAAAAAGAATTTTTCTTTTCTGCTCATGATATGGGAAGCAGGGTGTAATTCCCTCACGAACCCGTCACTGTAAAGTCAGAAAACCAGCCAAGGATCATCGTACAAAGAACCACGCGGAATTGGTGTTCGTACAAAGTTCAGAGAATACAAAGCCTCTGTCTTTGCGCATATGCGTGAGGACGGAGGCTTTTTTGTAAGGCAGAAAGGCAGAAGAGGAGAATGGAAATGAATGAGAATCAAATAAATGCCCAGCAGATGGAGCAAGACGAGACTAGGAAAAGTATAAGAACAGGAAGAAGACTTCCGATCATTATAGGAACAAGCATAGCCGTGTTATTGATAGCAGTCATGACAATTTTATATATCAGTACGAGACCGGATACGCAGACCGGAGCAAAAGAGATTTCTTTAGTCGTTGTCCACAGTGATGAGACCAGCAAAGAGTTTGACATCAAAACAGATGAGGAATATCTGCAGGGAGCATTGCAGCAGGAGGGTCTGATTGAGGGAACAGAAGGCGAATATGGTCTGTATGTACTGACTGTGGACGGGGAAACTGCTGATGAGACAAAGGAACAGTGGTGGTGTCTGACAAAGGGCGGTGAGACGCATATGCTTGGAGTTGGTGAGACACCGATTGCAGACGGAGAACAATATGAATTCACATTTACAACAGGGTGGTAGACTGGGTATGACGGCACGCGAGGTCGTACTGTATGCATTACTTGCATCCCTTCTGCTGGTGGTGCAGGTGGGACTTGCCTTTCTTCCAAATATAGAACTGGTTTCACTTTTATTAATGGTCTATACGAGGTCAATGGGAAAGAAGGCCCTGATCCCTTTGTATGTGTTTGTACTGGCAGAAGGCCTGCTCTACGGGTTCGGAATCTGGTGGATCAACTATCTGTATATATGGACGATCCTGGTTTTTGTCGTTATCCTGTTCAGAAAGATAGAATCAGTCTGGTTTTGGGCAATTGTTTCGTGTATATACGGACTTTGCTTCGGGACACTCAGTGCAGTTCCTTACTTTTTCATGGGTGGCGTTACTCTGGTGGCTACTTATATCGTGAACGGGATTCCGTTTGATCTGTTTCATGGAGCGGGAAACTTTGTGACCGCACTGGTTCTGATGAAGCCACTTCATTATGTATATGCTCACGTCTATCAGACCTATTTTGTGTCCATACCGGAAATGAAAGAGTCACAATCACCCTCAGAAAACTAGACGGATTTGATGACCTCCACGCGTGTAATGATATCTCCATGCATTTTCGCAATACGCAGTGCAAAGTCACTGTAATAGATACAGGATCCGGTAGCCACTTCTTTTTCATCCTCTTCCAGCTTGCTCCTGACAACTTCACCAAGAGTCAGACCATCATCAGCAGGTATCTGTATCCGGAACAGCCAGTTGATGGTCTTGATGTGCTGTGTGGCACGAAAGATGGCAGCAGATGTCTCATCAAAGGCACAGAATAAATATTTTCTGGTAGCGAACAGTCCTGCGATTGCAGCCACTCCGACCAACGTTTCCATGGCAGAGAGATGATATACGATCATTTGTCTTGCAGTTGCAAACAGCAGTACCTCTATGATGGTATCAGGAGTATGCTTACAGAGCATCTTTACAAACTCAACGCCGACAGCCAGATTCAGAGCCATGGTCAGAAAGGTTGCCAGATCATCCTGACCATTTACATAGCTTCTGGAATCAATGATTGTAACAAAAAATTTCAATGACAGTATGATCAGCATGATGATCATCAGGACGGAAATAAAAAGCTCCAGACAATTGGCTACATGTAACAGACTTTCTTCAAAACGTTTTCTCATGTGATCCTCCAAGGGGTTCATTATTTTATGATTTCATTATACGGGATAAGGATACGGTACGACAAGAAATATTTCCAAAGAATTAAAAAGAGTATCAAAAAACACGTAAGACTGTATCAGAATCTTACGTGTTTTATATGTTTGATATGTTTATTTTGCTTCTTCTGTCTTCTTTCCTACCATAGTAAAGCAGATGATAGCAGCAACTACATAA
>CAYRJT010000356.1:0-2215 GCA_964424675.1 uncultured Lachnospiraceae bacterium | reverse complement strand
ATGCATATACATCTTTTGCTGGTTCTTCGTCTACTAAATATATCATATTCAGCATAGATGCTCTAAAAACTATGTCACCTTTTTCAAGCTTAACATTACTAATCTTCCCTTGCTCCAATTCATCATAATTCATTGGGTATGTAGATGCCTTAGCTGTCAGTATAAGTCCTTCCTCATCAATCTTTTCTGGTTTTATTGCATCTGCAACAGAAAGAAGTGAAACCATTTGTTCTTTTTTAAGTATTCTCTCAACTTTTCTTTTATCAATATAGGATTCAGTACTAAGAATAAATCCAGCTTTTTCAATGTCCTTATAAGAAATCCTATAGCATATATCCTTTCTTTCTTGTCTGGAAGAATAAAGATTCATGACCTGATCAATTTCATTACTGTAAATTACCATATGCCTTTTTCCTTTTGTGAAGAAAGAGGAGGAATCCATAAAATAAACATCTTTGTTTTTTCTCTGATTATCGAAAACCAATACATAAACAGGTATCATTGTATTCAGCAAACAATTCCCCGGAATCTTGATTACTGCATCAAGATTTTCTTTTTTAATTATCTTCTCCCTGATTTTTGAAACACTGCCTCCGCCGTTTAATGGATTCATGTTGCAAACAACAACTGCACGTCCATCTTCTGCCATGTGTTCGATGATATTCTCGATAAAAAGCATATCCGCCGATGACTTCGGTGGTAAGACTTCATAATCTTTAAATCTCTTATCTTCAAGTAATGCGTCATCCCCAGTCCAGCTAATACCATACGGTGGATTAGATACTTGAACATCATATTTCTCTTCAAAACAGTGATAAATAGTATCTGCTGTCATACTTCTAATACCATCACAAGGGATACCCGCTGTTATCAATTGAATTTTCGCCTTTACGAGAGCTTCCCCCGAAACATCCATGACAGAGTACTTGTCTGCTTTTATTTTGATTCCTGTTTTGCAAATCATCCCACCTGTTCCGCACGTCATGTCTGCGATGCTTCCGCCTGTTCTATTAACCACTGCCAACTCAGATATCAAATCAGCAAGACACGAAGATGTAGTTTCGCATCCGCCAACCTTACCCGAAAATTCGGCCGAATATTGATAAAACTCTGTTATAAGTTCGTCATCAACAATGATTTCAGAAGCAGCCTTTAATGTATCTAAAACAGTACCTGATCCAATGCCTTCCATACAATCTGCATCAAATAAATCAGAGAAAAGTTCATCCGCCCCTTTTCCTATTGTAGATAATTCTGCATTCACGAATGCATCGCTCAATCGTTCAACAATATTACCTTTGTTGTCACTTTCCAAAATTGCTTTTATAGAGTCTTTTTCTTCAATCTTATAAAAATCCGATTGAGTGTCACACATATATTTATACAGGAATACTCGTATCACAAAGTTTTGAAACAAATCATAGTTTTCAATTCTTCTTGCTTTTAGAACATTTTCTAATCTCTCATCCATTGTTTACATCTCCTTCGTATTGCTTTTGTAGTATGGCGGTGGGGAATGACCCCCACTTTACAATCGCCCACGCATGGTTGCAGGTTACGCCATCTGACCACCCTTGTAGCTTTACAGCCATGCACATACAGCAAGGCGGATTATTGCTTTACTCTTTCACTTCGTCTTCCTCAGAGAAGCCTGCTTGCCACATACACATATCCATCAATTTCATCGGTGGGTATTCAGTTCTGCATTCGCTCATTTGATGGCGGATTGCCTCGAACTCTGTTTTATTTTCTATGTAATATTTTGCTATATCTCTAACAGAATTCCTGTTATAGTTTCCAGAAGAAATACCATAATGCTTAACAGCCAGAATATAATACCTGTCGTATGCCGGAACACATCCCAATGCACCGAGCAGAATTTTTGAAACCAATGTGTCTGTTGCGTTATTGACTACGCCTTCAAAGGAAGGTCTTTCCTCCGCATATGCTCTTCTGATTCTGTCACTGATATCATCCAGTAAATCTAAGTTCTTATCTTCCATCAGTTCTTCTGCCGTGATACCACAAAGTGGATTATACTCTTCTTCCATAATTATCCGCACAACTGGCTCGTGGACTTTATAGTCTTTCTGCAGCAGAAATGATGAACCACGATACATTCCCCAGCTTGCCAAGTAGAAAGCCAGATGCAGACAAAGATAGTCCACGGTCTTATCATCTCTATGAGTTCTTAGACTGACAAAATTATCGTAGC
>CAYRJT010000355.1:0-2219 GCA_964424675.1 uncultured Lachnospiraceae bacterium | reverse complement strand
TCATGGATAGCAGTTTTGGCAGCTTTATTACCGATTATCATCGGAATGCTCATTGGAAATATCAGTGCAGATGCGAGAAGGTTTTTAGATCCGGGAGTGGCATTGTTACTGCCGTTTATTGGATTTACACTGGGAGCGGGAATTGATCTGAAGGATATCTGGAATGCTGGAGCAGCTGGCATTCTGTTATCATTTGTGGCACTTACCTTTGGACTTGGAGTTTCCTATTTATGTGACCGGCTGATTGGCAGACGGCCGGGCTATGCAGCTGTTGCAGCCAGTGCAACCGGAGCCAATGCAGTTGCCGTACCGGCTGTAATCGGTGCAGTAGATGTAGCATGGCAGCCCTACGTGGCATCCGCAACTGTCCAGATCGCAGCGGCAGTGGTCGTAACAGCGCTTTTGATCCCAATCCTGACCAAGCGGGCAGCAGGACAACAGCCGGATAAAGGAATGGCATAATAAAGAAGATATTACACCTTTCATAGAAGATTTTATACCAAATGATTAGCATAGAATCGATCACAAAAATATACTAACGCGTCAAATTGACACCATAAAATATCTATAGTAGTTTAGTACTATAGATATTTTTTGTACATTTAGCGATGTATATGAATGCAGGAGGCAGGATATGTATCAGGTTTTGGTAGTGGATGATGAATCTGTGATCAGAGAATCTATCAGTACACGTATTCCATGGACGAATATGGGGTATCAGCTGACCGGAACCTGTGAAAATGGCAGACAGGCGGTAGAGATCCTGCAAAGAGAGAAGATCGATGTTGTCCTGACGGATATCAGCATGCCATATATGGATGGTCTGGAATTAGCTGAATACATCCATGAGCATTGTCCGAAGACAAAGACGATTATCATCAGCTGTTATGATGAATTTGATTATGCAAGACGTGCAATGCACTATCAGGTTTTTTCCTATATCATCAAGCCAATTACGGCAAAAGAAATGATCGAGACTCTGAATCATATTAAGAAGACATTAGATGCAGAGAACAGGGAAGAACGGGAACTGAGTGCCATGAAATCAGAACTGCAGGAGAACAGAACGATACAAAGAAATCGTTTCCTGATGGATCTGTTGACAGGCAGGATGAATGAAGAAGAATGCCAGCAGGGAGCACTCACATTTCAGCTTGCAGACAATCTGCGTTATTATGTGGCAGCGCAGTGTGTGATCGAGGGTGATGAAGCAGTTGATACAGATACAGTCATGCAGATGATGGAAGATATTATGAAAGATACGGCAGAGGGATATGTATTTTCGGGTATGGATCGCTCTGTATTCATGATATTCTACGGGAATAAAAAGCATAGCTTTATGTATGGAGCCATGACCTGCTGCGAACAGATACAGGAGAAGCTGTTCGCTCAACTGCGGATACATGCGTCAGTCTATCTGGGGTCGGAACAGGAAGGAATATGCAGGATTGCTGCGTCCTACAGCGATGTCAAGAAGGTTATGGGGCAGCGGTTTTTGATGCAGGACAGCTGCTTCCTGTATTATGGAGATGATTGCAATGAAGAGGCACTGGGTGAAAATCTGGTGGATATGACCAAGTGGCGGGAAAGAATCATGCTGGCTGTCCGTGCACATCTGGATATAGAGATAGAAAAAAACATTCATGAGTTGGTACATATTATGAGAGAACTGTGTCTGGACAGAAACAGGATTATACTGCTGTTTCAGAACCTGATTCTGTCTGTTATGGAAATCGTGGAACTGCCAGGTATGGACAACGACGAATTGTATCATGAGGAATACAGACTGCTGGCAAGTCTCGGAGAGTGCAAGTATCTGCATGAGGCAGAAAAGAAGATGATATTGTTTTGTATCAGGATTTCTGACACTCTGGACAGTAACCGCGACAGCACCGCTAAGAAACAGGCCGCCATGGCTATGGAATATATAGAAAAGAACTACACACAGAAAGAGCTGTCCCTGCAGATGATCTGTGACTATCTGTCCATCAGTATCAGTTATTTCAGTTCGATTTTTAAGGAGTACTATCATGAGACATTTGTGGAAGCACTGACACGGGTGCGGATCGATCATGCAAAGCAATTATTTGATATGACAGGTATGAAGACTTATGAGGTGGCGGATGCAGTTGGCTATAGTGATGCCCATTATTTCAGTGCTGTCTTCAAACGTGCCACAGGATTGACTCCGACAGAATATATGAAAGGGATTCATGCAT
>CAYRJT010000354.1:0-2233 GCA_964424675.1 uncultured Lachnospiraceae bacterium | reverse complement strand
AAAAGCTGATCAGAATCGGTTTGCGTCCAAGGGAAGTATCATCACTGCCGATTTCCTGTACCAGCTGCTGTTCCATCAGACTGCTGACGATGGCAGAGATGGTCGCCTTTGTCAGCCCGAGCTTGCCTGCAATCGTTGCGCGGGAAATGGGGCCCTCATTTAAGATGGTCTCTAATACAAGATGTGCGTTGATATCCCGGATGAGTTCTTTGCTGCCTGTGATCATGAGTGAAAATCCTTTCAGTACATACTTTACTTGATGCAAGGATTGCTCCGCTGCAAAAGAGCAGCTCCCGCAATCCTTGCATCAAGTATAATACAATTAGTTTAATAAGTAAACTATTTCATTTTCGCAGGAAAAACAACTTGACCAATGTACGTACAAGTGGTATCGTATACTTACATTAGTTTAATGAATAAACAAAGTGAAAAATCTATGTAAATTGGGAAGGAGTTGTAAGAGATGCAGATTAAAAAGGTAACAGATCCTTCATTCCGCAAATACGGAAAGGTAATCGAGGGAATTGATTTTGGCAATATCATTCAGAAGATGGCAGATACACCGTTGCCGGATGATGTTGTATATGTGGCAAGTGTTCCGGAACTGGAAGCATGTCCGGAGATGGCTGCGATTGCAGAGAGTCTGTATGGCGGAATGCCGATCCAGATTGGATACTGCAACGGAAACAATCATCTGCTGAATGCAGTAGAGTATCACAGGGATTCAGAAATCAATGTAGCCGTAACAGATGCCATTATGTTATGGGGATCTGAGCAGGATGTGACAGATGACGGACACTATGATACATCCAAGATGGAAGCATTTTTGATTCCGGCAGGTGTTGCTGTAGAGTGTTATGCAACGACACTGCACTATGCACCCTGCAACGTCGGTGACAATAAATTCAAGGTCGTAGTGGTACTCCCGAAGGGTACCAATACAGATATCAGCAAGACAGGTGACAGAACACCTGAGGACAAATTACTGTTTGCCAGAAACAAATGGCTGATCGGACATCCGGATGCAAAGATTGATGGAGCATTTAACGGTCTGACCGGAGAAAACCTGCGCGTATAGGCAGAGTCAGGAGCAACGCGACCGAAAGACGAAGTCTTGAGGTGCTCTGCTAATAATACAGTTTAGAAACAATAACAATATTAAATAGGAGGATAACGAAATGACAAATTTACCAAAAGCAAAAATAGGTATTGTAGCAGTCAGCAGAGACTGCTTCCCGGAGGAATTATCCGTAAACAGAAGAAAGGCACTGATTGATGCATACAAGGCAAAGTATGATGCATCTGATATCTACGAGTGCCCGATCTGTATCGTAGAGAGTGAGATCCATATGGTACAGGCTTTAGAGGATGTCAAGAAGGCAGGCTGTAATGCAATCTGTGTATACCTTGGCAACTTTGGACCTGAAATCTCTGAGACATTACTGGCAAAGCACTTTGACGGACCGGCTATGTTCATTGCAGCAGCTGAGGAATCACAGAATAGCCTGATGGACGGACGTGGAGATGCGTACTGCGGTATGCTCAATGCAAGCTATAACCTGAAGCTTCGTAATATCAAGGCATATATTCCGGAGTATCCGGTAGGAACAGCTGAGGAATGTGCTGACATGATCAATGAGTTTGTACCGATCACACGCGCAATCGTTGGCTTAAAGGATCTGAAGATCATCAGCTTTGGCCCGAGACCGCTTAACTTCCTTGCTTGTAATGCACCGATCAAGCAGTTATATAACTTAGGCGTAGAGATCGAAGAGAACTCAGAGCTTGATCTGTTTGAAGCATTCAATAAGCATGCAGATGATTCCCGTATCCCGGCTAAGATCAAGGAAATGGAAGAGGAGCTTGGTGCAGGCAATATGAAGCCAGAGGTACTTCCTAAATTAGCACAGTATGAGCTGACACTTCTTGACTGGGTAGAGGCACACAAGGGCTACAGAAAGTATGTTGCCATCGCAGGCAAGTGCTGGCCGGCATTCCAGACACAGTTCGGATTTGTTCCCTGCTACGTAAACAGCCGTTTGACAGGTATGGGCATTCCTGTATCCTGCGAGGTTGATATCTACGGATGTCTGTCAGAGTTTATTGGTGCAGCTGTCAGCGACGATGTCGTTACACTGCTTGATATCAATAACTCAGTACCTGCAGATATGTATAAGGAGTCTATTGAAGGAAAGTTCAACTATACACACAAGGATACATTCATGGGCTTCCA
>CAYRJT010000353.1:0-2242 GCA_964424675.1 uncultured Lachnospiraceae bacterium | reverse complement strand
TGCTTCTCCATCAGATAAAATCTTCCCTTACGCCAATCCGCATGCCCTACAATCTCGTATCCGAGCTTCTCATACATCCGCAGTGCATGTGGGTTTCTCGTAAACGCATCCAGCCTGATTGACTGAATTCCTTTTTGAATCAGCACCTGTTCAATATGCTGTTCGGTCTGTCTTCCGACTCCCATGCCCTGAAATGCAGGATTCACGCATAGTCTGTGGATGATATTGAAACTATCCTCTGGATATCTCCATTTTCCATCCTGATACTCAGGATCACACTCCTGATTTAATACATAGATGACAGCCATCTGCCCCTCTATGGTTCCTATAAAAAGCTGTTTCTTCAAAATGTCCTCTTCGAGAATTCCGCGATCCGGATAAATCTCATCCCACTGTGGGATACCATTCTGATTCATATGTGCGACCGCCGCCTGAACCAGTGCAAAAACCCCGTCCAAGTCCTCCATCATTCCCTGTCTGTATTTAACTTCCATTATCACTTAACACTCCCATTTCTTATCTTTTCACCAACCTCCTTTGATTATAACAAAACAGAAGCCCTTTTTCTATATCCGGAGCTTCTGTTTTGCATAATCTGATTCCATTTCTTCCGTTTAAGCTTCTGTCAGCTGCAGCGAATCTGTATTAGTCTGCCGTAATTCTTTATAAGACTGACTGCTCATTTCATGATAGGTATAGCAGATCACTACCGCAGAAATGATGAATGTCAGCACATCTGAAACCGGCATGGAATACAGCACACCATCCATTTCGAAGAATCTGGGAAGCAAAAGTGCAAATCCGACTCCGAATATGACCTCTCTGACCATGGAAAGCAAGGTAGAGACAAAGGCCTTGCCCATTGCCTGTAGGTAGATGAACGTTCCCTTGTTCACACAGGCTAAGACTGTCATACACAGATAAATTCTGAAGCTTTTCACAGCAAAATCTGTATAGTAGATGCTTTCATTTGCTGCTCCAAAAATGGAAATCAACTGCATCGGCATGAATTCCACAATCAAAAGTGCTGCTGCGCCAATGACCGCTTCACCGATTAATAAATGAGTAAACAAACTCTTCGCTCTATCCTTACGTCCCGCTCCAATATTATAGCCTACGATTGGAATACAGCCTGCCGCCATACCTATGGAGATGGAAATCACGATTTGGAAGAACTTCATGACAATCCCCAGTACTGCCATCGGAATCTGTGCATATTCCGTTTGTGAAAAGACTGCATCCAGTGCGCCATATTTGAGAATCATATTCTGAATTGCAGCCATGGCTGCCACAAGCGAAATCTGCGCAAGAAAGCTGCAGACGCCAAGTGGCAGGAATTTCTTCATCAGTCTCCCTGTCAGACAGAAGCTGCTCTTCTGCAGTACAATCGCTTTCATATGACACAGATACCAGATGGCAAGAAACGCCGTCAGCACCTGACCGATTACCGTTGCCAGAGCAGCACCCATCATACCCCATTTGAATACAAAGATGAAAATAGGATCTAGAATCATGTTAACTACTGCTCCTGCTACGGTTGAAATCATGGCAAATTTCGGGCTTCCGTCTGACCGGATAATCGGATTCATTGCCTGACCAAACATGTAAAAAGGAATTCCAAGCGTAATCCACAGAAAATATTCCTTGGAATACTGAAATGTCTCAGCATTGACACGTCCGCCGAACATCGTCAGAATCTGCTCCTGAAAAGCCAAGTAAATCAATGTCAGAAGCAGGCTTCCGACCGCGCAGAGAATAACGGCATTTCCAATACTTTTATGTGCATTTTCCTTCTCATTTGCTCCCAGCGAAAGACTCACAAAGGCGCAGCACCCATCTCCGATCATGACTGCAATTGCAAGAGCCACCACGGTCATCGGAAATACAACCGTATTTGCCGCATTGCCATAAGAGCCAAGATAATCCGCATTTGCTATGAATATCTGATCTACAATATTATAGAGAGCTGCTACCAGCAGGGAAATGATGCATGGTACTGAATACCTTCGCATCAGTTTCCCGATTGTTTCTGTTTCCAGAAATGTGTTTGATTTTTGTTCCATTTCTTACTTCCTCCTTCAACTGAATCAGGGCAATCCCCTGATTTACCTATCTAAAAGCACGCAAAAAACGTGTAGCAGGACAACTGGTTTTATGCAGTCCTGCTACACGCTGTAAGTGTATTTTATACCTTTTTTTTCACATTTGTCAAAACCTTTTTTAACGATTTTTAAAATAATTT
>CAYRJT010000352.1:0-2250 GCA_964424675.1 uncultured Lachnospiraceae bacterium | reverse complement strand
TACAATCTGTAGGGATGGTGGCAGCGTAGTGATTATCAAAAAGTTTCAGGGAAAAACAGAAGAAGAGGCCGTAGCAGCAGCTCAAAAGGAACTGGGTACCAGTGCGGTCATCATGAATGTCAAAAATGTAAAGAAAAAGGGACTGTTTTCTTTTTTCAAAAAGCCGCTTGTTGAAGTAACAGCAGCTCTGGAAGAAGAACCGGAAAAACCGGTAATAAAGCAGAATGCAAGACCTTCTGTTCTTTCTGTGTCGGAAGAAGCTGAAATCAGGGCTGCTTCATCGGACAACAGAAATGAGAAGGTTCTTGAGGAAAAACTCGAAAGTCTGCATTCTTTAATTGAACAGCAGCTTGTTAGGGAAAATGAAGAAAACGGTACAGAAGAATTCAAAGAAGCTGATGATAAAAATGTGGCTTTTCTGAAGCTGATTTATAATACGCTGATTGATAATGAAGTAGATGAAAAGTATGCCAACCAGCTGCTTTCAGAAATTGACAGGATCAATAAGCCGAATGCGACGGTAGATTTCATTCTCGCGAATATCTATCAGAAGATGATATTAAAGTTTGGACAGCCAAAGATCATTACAGAAGCGGAAGAAACGCCGAAGGTAGTCTTCTTTGTAGGACCGACAGGTGTCGGCAAGACAACCACCATTGCCAAAATCGCATCGAAATTCAGCGTCAATGATAAGAAAAAGGTGGCACTGCTGACAACGGATACATACAGAATTGCTGCAGCCGAGCAGCTGCGTACCTATGCGAATATACTGGATGTACCTTTCCGCGTTATTTATAATACAGAAGAGATTGAAGCTGCCATTGAGGATTTTAAGACTTATGATTATATTCTGGTGGATACAGCCGGGCATTCACACACCAATGAGACACAGAAGAATAATATGAACCACTATATTCACTCTGTAAATGAAAAAATCGAAAAAGAAGTCTATCTGGTGGTCAGTGCGACAACGAAGTATCGTGATCTGGTCAGTATAGCCGATACCTATAGTGAGATGACAGACTACAAACTCATCTTTACCAAACTGGATGAAACGACGACTCTTGGTAATTTGCTGAATCTGAAATTACATACGGGTGCCGATCTGTCATACGTGACCTGTGGGCAGAATGTACCTGATGACATGGAGCAGTTTAATCCACAGGCGACTGTAAAACAGCTGCTGGGAGGCAAATAGTATGGATCAGGCAGAACAATTACGGAACATCATAAAGAAGAGCGCACAGGCTCCGCGTCCTGCTGCAAGGGTGATCACGGTTACGAGCGGCAAAGGCGGTGTCGGCAAGTCCAATGTTTCTATTAATCTGGCAGTACAGCTGCGGAAGATGGGACAGAGGGTCATCATTTTTGATGCGGATTTCGGACTTGCGAATATAGAAGTTATGTTTGGCGCTATCCCAAAGCACAATCTGAGTGACTTGATCTATCAGGGAAAGAATATCAAAGAGATCATAACCATGGGCCCCATGGATATCGGTTTTATATCAGGAGGCTCCGGTATCGCCGGGTTGTCTAATCTGGGAAGAGACTATATTAATTATCTGGTACAGAATCTGGCAGAATTGGATGTACTGGCGGATGTCATTATCATAGATACCGGTGCAGGCATCTCTGACTCGGTACTGGAGTTCCTTGTAGCCAGCGGTGAGGTGTTACTGGTGACAACGCCGGAACCGACATCCATCACAGACTCCTACTCACTCCTGAAGGCGCTGAACCGTCATGTGAGATTTAACAAGGAGCTGACCCAGATCAAGGTGGTAGCAAATAAAGTCGAGAACATCGAGGACGGCAGACAGCTGTATACAAAGCTGAATGCGGTGGTCAGCAGATATTTAAAGATACCGATTGAGTTTATAGGTGTCATACCGCAGGATCCGCAGCTGCTCAAGGCAGTGATGCAGCAGACACCGATTTCGATTCAGAACCCAAATGCGAAATCCTCACTGGCATTTGAGGATCTGGCGATTACACTGATGAATAAAGAGGCCGAACCGGTGTTCAGAAAACATGGAATGGCGGGTTTTTTTGCAAATATAGTGACTGGGAAAAAATTTTCTTAATCAAGAATGAGAGGGATGCTGGAAATGCTATCAAAGTATGTGACATTAGGCGATAAACTGGAGCTGGAGACTGTTGAACGTCATATAGAGGACGAACAGAATCAGGTCGTGAAGGCAAGAAAGACCTATAAGAGCCAGGTGTATGATATTATATCTGAGGATCAGA
>CAYRJT010000351.1:0-2265 GCA_964424675.1 uncultured Lachnospiraceae bacterium | reverse complement strand
TTACTCTCTGTTCATCATCGCTTTTGTCAGATTAAAACCATATTGAGGCCCGGTATCATATCTCCCACCGTATAGACCGCTATGCCGGTAATGATCATCAGTAGTGCTAACGTCTTCTGCTTTGTCAGCTTTTCCTTGAAAATCGTAACCCCAAACACTGTAATATAGAGATAACTTGTTGTCTCCAGTATTGGACCGAGGTTCAGCGGAATCCCCTTATATGCCAGCATGCTGAGAATCGTTGTTCCCAGAAAAAATGTATATGCGATCACCACCAGTGGATTCAAGTATTCCTGTATGACACTTTTATGCGGCTTCATTGCCTCCTTTTTCAGCAGTACCTGCGATATTGCTGCAATGAATACACTTGATAAATATAAAATCACATAAGGAGCCATTATCTCGCCTCCTTTTCAGACTCACCTGTCTGCATACTTCTGACGTCTGCCGTGGTATCCTCAAGCTGTGTTTCTGCTTCCTCTGCCTGCGGGCTCTCCGATTCTCCCGCCTTGGAATACAGCACGATTCCCAGTATGATGATCACACTGCCGATCACCTTATTCAGAGAGATTTGTTCACGAAATGCCACGACGCCCCATACCATACCCCATACCACCGTCACAGCCTTATTGGCAAATGCTGTTGTCAGCGGCAGTCTCTTGATAATCTGCTGCCAGGCAACCGCATAGACCGCCAGAATTGCCAGCATCAGCCCATAGTAAAATAGAAACGGAAAACTCATAAATTCCTGATTGGCTGCCGTCTTACTGCAGATTCCCATCACCGAGAACATCATAAGAAGAAGATGAAGCACGATATAGAGCTTCACCTTCTGTGATTTTGTTTGTGATTTTGTAATCATTTCATTCTGTATTGTATTTTGCTTCAAATTAGTCCTCCCTAGGTCAGATTTTGATAGTTTGTCACAAATGAATCCACATCATCAAATTCTGCCACATGTTTACGCATCCATGCCTCATCATGCTCCCACCATTTGATTTTCTTCAGCTTCTCTACTGTGTCCTCATCAAAGCGATATCCAATCTTCTTAGCCGGAATTCCTACATATATTCCATATGGTTCTACATCTCTGGTAACCAATGAACATGCTCCGATAATTGCACCATCACCGATTGTAACGCCCGCCAGGATGCGCACATCACTTGCAATCCAGACATCATTTCCGATCATGACCTGATACGAATCCACCAGATATTTTTGTTCCTCAAACACAGTCTCATTTCGATACGTGTAGCCCAGTGTTTCCCTTGCAGAATAAAATGCCGCGTGCGTTGACACGAATTTTTCCTTCACCGGATGCTGTCCGATGACAATTTCCACATTTGGTGCAATACTGCAGTATCGTCCAATTTTTGCTTCGGAAATATTGGAATACCGATTGATATTCGTTCCGTATCCAATATAAGAATTTGCCACATAGGCGCCCTTGTCCAGAAAATTCCTGCCTTCAAAAACAGTATTTCTGAAATAAGTATTCTGAACAAACACACTGTTCGTCTTCCTCTGAACATTGATTTTCTTCAGAGGAAACGCTGTGTGTCTGTAAATCCACGAACCCATTTGTAATAAATACCGTTTCAGCATACAGTCTCCTTACGGTGCCTGATGAACGATTCCGACCACATCGATTAGATAGTTCTTCTTGCCTATTTTAACTGTTGTATTTGTAGCCATAGCACCTGTGGCTGGGTCAAAATAATACTGATTTGCACCTATATTGACCAGTCCGGTTTGCATTGTTCCATCCTCACCCATAAAGTAAATGCCTGTTCCGTCCGAAACCAACCCAGTCTGCATCACTCCGAGCAACGGCTCCATATAGTACCGCTTACCATTGTAATCCAGCCAGCCTCTGTGCATCATATAGTTTTCCATGAAAAAGGTCTTGCCGTTGACTGTTTTGAATCCATTCGCTATGATCGTTCCTGAATAGTCCTTGAACTGAAAGTCCAGATCGACTCTGCCTGCCACTCCGTTTACATAGCCGTGGCTTGTCGGCTGCCAGAACGAGTATCCGGGATATGCACACGCATCTGCATACTGAGCCACCCATGTATCCTGTGTGACTGACCCAATCCGATTTGTAAACCAGTTTTTACTTGAATATACAATGGGATAATATCCTGCACTCTGTACAGTATTGCAGAATGAATTGATTAACGTTTTCAGCTGATCCGGTGTCATTCCCTTATGGTATGCATCCTCTATATCATACGCAATCGGATAGGAAATCGGATAATCCTT
>CAYRJT010000350.1:0-2268 GCA_964424675.1 uncultured Lachnospiraceae bacterium | reverse complement strand
AGGACAACTTCTGGGAGCATGGTTCAGGCCCGTGCGGTCCCTGCTCAGAGGTATATTACGATCGCGGAGAGAAATATGGCTGTGGAAAGCCTGACTGTACAGTCGGATGTGAGTGTGACAGATATATTGAGATATGGAACAATGTATTTACTCAGTTCGATGGTGACGGAAAAGGAAACTATGAGCTGTTGGAAAGTAAAAACATTGATACCGGTATGGGTCTGGAGAGGCTGGCCGCAGTCGTTCAGGATGTGGATTCTATCTTTGACGTAGATACCATCTATGCACTTCGCCAGAAGGTATGTGAGCTTGCGGGCAAGGAATACCATCAGGAATATAAATGGGATGTTTCTATCCGAATCGTGACGGATCATATACGTTCCGCTTCCTTCATGATTTCAGACGGAATCATGCCGTCGAATGAAGGACGCGGCTATGTCCTTCGCAGAATCATCAGACGTGCCAGCAGACATGGCAGACTGCTCGGAATACAGGGCGCTTTCCTTGCAAAATTGTCAGAGACAGTGATAGAGGGTTCCGAGGATGGCTATCCGGAGTTGTTTGACAAGAAAGATTTTATCTTTAACGTATTAACAGAAGAAGAGAATAAATTTAACAAGACCATTGACCAGGGCCTGAGTATTTTAAATGATATGTGTGAAGACATGAAACAGTCCGGCAAGACGGTTCTGGATGGTCAGGACGCATTTAAGTTGCATGATACTTATGGTTTCCCACTTGATCTGACCAAAGAGATCCTGGAAGAAAAGAATCTTGGCGTGGATGAAGAAGGCTTTGCGAAGGCCATGAAGGAACAGAAGGAACAGGCACGTAAAGCACGCAAGGTCACAAATTATATGGGTGCAGATGCGACAGTATATGAGGAGCTGGATCCTGCACTGACATCGGCTTTCGTAGGCTATGACAGACTGATACATCAGTCAGAAATCACAGCTTTGACGACAGAGGATGAGATCGTTGACGCATTGACAGACGGACAGGTCGGCACCATCCTCGTAAAGGAAACACCGTTTTATGCGACCATGGGCGGTCAGTCCGCAGATACAGGAATCATATCCATAGACGGTGGTGAATTTAAAGTAGAAGATACCGTGAAGCTCGCAGGCGGCAAGGTTGGTCATATCGGCAAGGTAATCAGCGGCATGTTCAAAAAGGGCGATCAGGTGACACTGGCAGTAGATGAGACAAACAGAAACAGTACCTGCAAGAATCACAGTGCGACACATCTGCTGCAGAAGGCACTTCGTACGGTACTCGGTACCCATGTAGAGCAGGCAGGCTCATTTGTAAATGCTGACAGACTGCGTTTCGACTTCAGTCATTTCTCTGCAATGACACCGGAGGAACTGGCACGGGTAGAGCAGATCGTGAATGATGAAATCATGGCAGGTCTGATTGTAGATACACAGGAAATGTCCATAGAAGATGCAAAAAAAACAGGCGCAATGGCTTTGTTCGGAGAAAAATATGGCGACAAGGTACGCGTTGTGAAAATGGGAGATTTTTCAACAGAGCTTTGTGGCGGTACACATGTAAAGAATACAAGTACGATTGCAGCATTTAAGATCGTTTCCGAGGCAGGTATAGCAGCAGGTGTCAGAAGAATAGAAGCACTGACCGGCAACGGGGTATTTGCATATTACAAGGAACTTGAGGCTGCCGTTGACAAAGCAGCTAAGATCGTTAAGACAAATCCGGCATCTTTGACAGAGAAGCTTGAGCATATGATGGCAGAGATGAAAGCCCTACAGAGTGAGATTGATTCTTTGAAGAGCAAGGCAGCCAAAGATGCACTAGGCGATGTTATGGATCAGGTAACAGAAATCAAAGATGTGAAGCTGCTGGCCACTAAGGTAGACGGCGTAGACATGAACGGACTGCGTGATCTTGGTGATCAGTTGAAGGAAAAGCTGGGAGAGGGAGTCGTTGTACTGATCTCGACGACAGACGGAAAGGTGAACCTGATTGCGATGGCTACAGAAGACGCTATGACAAAGGGCGCACATGCCGGCAATCTGATTAAGGGCATCGCTGGATTGGTAGGCGGTGGTGGCGGTGGACGTCCGAACATGGCTCAGGCAGGCGGAAAGAATCCGGCAGGGGTTGACGCAGCACTCGCAGAGGCAGTTAAGGTGCTGGAAAGCCAGCTGAAATCATGACAATCAAACTCAGGGAATGAAATCAGAAAAAAATAGTTGACGAAATTGGAAATTATGCTATAATCTTATATAGTGCAATGAAAATACC
>CAYRJT010000349.1:1692-2268 GCA_964424675.1 uncultured Lachnospiraceae bacterium | reverse complement strand
AGGCATACATTTCAGGCTTGATTCCCTTTTTGACCTCGGTATAGATTTTCGTTGATAATGTATCAAATCCAGGACCTTTTGTAAAGTGCGTAATGATAAAATCATCCAATGACATGGTGAACGAAAGCAAAAAACCTGATGCAACACCTGACAGAATCTCAGGAAAAATTACTTTGAAAAAAGCATATACAGGAGAAGCACCGAGATCAAGAGCCGCCTCATAGGTACTGTAGTTCACCTGCTTTAGCTTTGGCATGACACTTAAGATCACATATGGAATATTAAAGGTAATATGTGCAAGCAATACAGTAGGAAATCCAAAGGAAGCCCCAACTGCAATATAAAGCAGCATAAAGGATATGCCGGTTACGATATCTGCATTTAACATAGGAATATTTGTGATTCCCATCATCGTGGTCCGGAATTTCTTGTGCATGCCCTGAATTCCGATGGCAGCAGCAGTTCCGATAAATGTCGCGATCAGCGCTGACAGAAGTGCAATGATTAATGTAGTATAAAGGGCATTCATGATGTCTTGATTCTGAAATAACTGGGTATACCATTTTAGCGTAAATC
>CAYRJT010000349.1:0-1682 GCA_964424675.1 uncultured Lachnospiraceae bacterium | reverse complement strand
ATCTGCATTTAACATAGGAATATTGGTTACACCGAGATAAAATGTACGCCATCCTTTTTTCATGCTGAAGATACCGATGGAAGCAGCGGTACCAATCACGGTCGCAATCAGTGCAGATACGAAAGCAATGATTAAGGTAGTAGATAATGCGGTCATGATCTGTTCATTTTGAAAAAGGGAAAGATACCATTTGATTGTAAATCCACCCCATTTGGCGCGTGTTTTGCTTGCATTAAAGGACAGAACAATCAATGTCAGGATAGGTGCATACAAAAGAATAAAGATGAGAGCGACATATATTTTTTTCAAACGATTCACAATCATGAGATCACCCCTCCATCCTTATCATATTTTTCAGTAATGATCATACTGATGATAATAAATATCATTAAGACAAGAGACAGACCACTTCCTGCATGCCAGTTACTTGCCTGTTTGAATTCCTGTTCAATTACATTACCAATTAATAAAATCTTGCTGCCGCCGAGCAGGTCGGATATGACAAATGTAGTCAGCGCAGGAACAAATACCATGGTAATCCCGCTGATGACACCGGGAAGACTTAAAGGAAATATGATCTTGACAAATGTCTGAAGACTGTTCGCACCAAGATCTCTGGCTGCATTGACCACATTTTTGTCTATCTTTGATAATACATTAAATAAAGGCAGAACCATAAACGGCAGAAAATTATAAACCATACCAAGTATGATTGCGTATGGTGTGTTGATGATATCCATAACAGGTAAATGTAAGAATTTTAATACACTATTGATAACACCTGTCTTTTCAAGTAATGTCTGCCACGCGAGCGTACGCAGAAGAAAATTCATCCACATAGGCAGTATAAAAATCAAAACAATAAAACTGGACTGATTGACATTCAAATTGCATAATATCAATGCAAGAGGATATGCAAGCAGCAGACAGATCAAAGTACTGATCAGGGAAAGCAGAAGAGAGAGCATTAATGCTTTCCAGTTTTCGGGAGATGCAATAGCCAGAATATTGGAGAGGGTAAATGCTCCTGTTTTATCTGTCAAGCCATAATAAAACACCATACCCAGGGGGATGATTATAAAAGCAGCCGCCCAGAAGAAGTATGGTGTCGCAAGTAATCGTCTGTTATTCTTCAACGCCTACGGCCTCCTCATCCTCTGACTCGGGCTTATGCATGATCTGTATGTCGAACGGATCTACATGAATGCCGACCTTGGTGCCAACAGGGAACATGTCTGTACTGTGTACAAGCCATTCGTGTCCGTTAGCCATGACTTCCATTTCATAATGCACACCTTTAAAGATGATATGTGATACAACACCCTGAATGGTTCCTTCCGACGGCTTGACCAGATCAATATCTTCAGGACGGATCACTGCATCAACAGGTTTGTTGATGCCAAAGCCTGTATCAACACATTCAAATCTGGCTCCGAGTATTTCCACCAGACGGTCTTCAATCATAGTAGAAGCAATGATATTACTGTCACCGATAAAATCAGCCACAAATGCATTTTCAGGTTCATTATAGATATCTTCAGGTGTTCCGATCTGCTGAATATAACCCTGATTCATGACCACGATCGTATCAGACATCGTAAGTGCTTCTTCCTGATCATGTGTGACGTAGATGAAAGTGATTCCTAGTTCATTTTTCAGACGAATCAGTTCGTACTGCATGT
>CAYRJT010000348.1:0-2272 GCA_964424675.1 uncultured Lachnospiraceae bacterium | reverse complement strand
GATAGACTTCATTTAGTACGATATATTGTGCATAAACATGCTCTTCACTGTCAAATGGCCATTTCCACTTGGAAACCTCCTTCGCAAAAATGGCTTTCACCAGATTATTTGACATATCTCCAATGGTCATGTGCGCGATCTGTTCATTGTTCGCAATGACATAGCCTGTATGCTCCCCTACCTCGACAACACCGCTCTCCTGCAACATTCCCCTTGTGAAGAACAGGAACCCGTCCTCTTTTACAAGTCCCTCTTGTGAAGAAGCACTGTCAAAAGCATACGTTACCCTTCCAACCTTTTTATTCTCTGTAATATAAGAATAACTGGAAGTAGCAGTCTGTTGATCCATATAATCCTGAATCAGCTCACTGCCTATAAAGAAAATCTTCAGGCCTCGTCTTTGTCCTGTGGCCAGCTTTTGCAGCAGCTGTTCAGGATATTTATCGACCTCATAACAGATCACATAATCAAAATCATCCAGAGCTTTGGCCGCCTGTGTTGCCGTTCCGTAGGATACCTGGAACGACTGGTAGGTCAGAATCTCTACAATATCAGAGACCGCTGACACCTCTGCATCCGATGCGCCATCTGAATAAACGACCAGCACATCCCCCAAAGGAATCAATGGGGCTTTCCGCTCGATTGCTTCATCTGCATATACAGTATTTCCCAGCAGAACACATGCTGTTAACAGTAAACTGATAAAGCATGGAATTTTATACGTCATACTGTAGTTCATTTTCAACTTTTTGCTTAAACCGCATAACATCCTTATCATATTCTTCCTTATTATACTGAACAGTCGCAATTTTGACCTCAACAATAATTGAATTATCTGTAATACCCGAAAAAGTTGCTCGATCCTGAATTCTGGATTTTATTCTTTTTTCCACATATGCCGTTCCTGCCTGATCACAGGTCAGGAGCACACCGACTGAACCGTTGTTATCAAGTGAATAGATTCTGTCTTCCAGGCGGACTGCATCTACAACTGTTTCTGCCAGCTTCTGAATCAGAGCCTCATAATGACTTCTCGAAAGCACCCTTTTTAATTCCGGCTCGTATCTGAGTTTGATAATCATCAGAGAAAGAGGGAGACCGTTTCTCTCTGTGTAGGCAATTTGTTTCTGCAGATCATTATACAAGCTGCGTAAATTATATAGACCGGTCAGGGAATTCACCATAACCAGCTCTTCCACCTGTTCTTTCAATACATCATTTTCCATCTCTGTCCTCTGAGAACCATTCACAAACATCAGCATAGAGGCAACTGCAATTAATGGAAGCAAAAGCCATGCATAGCATATTCCGTCAATCTGTTTGCCATAAGAGTAAACAGTAAATAATTTGTATGCTGCATATGCTAAAATCTGAAAACCTGCAACGATAACAGCAATACTGTCCATCTTAAATGCTGCAAACAAAATTGCCATAAATACGGCAAGAAGCATAATGATACTTTCCAGAAAAAGCTCCTGTTCCACATTTGCCACAATCAGTGTGGATGCCAATATAGAGGCTAACAAAAGGAAAATACCTATATCTTGAAATAAGTAACCTGTTGCTCTCTTCTTTACCATAATAATCCTCTCTCTTTCCCTTCGTGAAACTATAAAATGTTCAGTTTGTGTAGTATTTCCACCAGTACAAAATATGACATCAGGTCTATTCCGCAGCCCATCAAGAAACAATGCTGTGTCAGTTCAGCATCTCCACTGTTGACAATCGAAATAATTGCCTGCGACAGGCAGATAAAAAGAACCATAATCAGTGTATCCAGTACCACTGTACTTCGCCTGTTCTCACTGGGTCTTAAGGAATAGGAACGTCCATACAGCATGATGATTCCAATGACTAAAATAACAATATATCCGATCGTCTTTGGTGCGGAATTTTCTTTAAAGGTACTCCAGCCAGACCAAAACAGGCTTCTTGCCTGTGCAGGAAGACCAACTGATTCCTCATAATTACCACAATAACTCCGACGGATACTAAAAGCTGCCCTTGTTGCCACATCTAACATAGAAAACAGTTTACCAGGATGTCTGACATAATACATGGAAATATCGCTAATTGTATATTGATCATAGAATTCTTTCTGTAATACATCTGTATTTTCAGCCTTCACAAGCGGGAGATAATCATAAGATGATGTGTCGGTCAGCATTTCATAAGAAGAGTCGATTCCAAATTCAGAAAGCGTAGCTGTCGGATCATCAGATTGAAATAATACGCCTCTTGTCATCGCATGATATTTACTTCTCTGATCAAA
>CAYRJT010000347.1:0-2281 GCA_964424675.1 uncultured Lachnospiraceae bacterium | reverse complement strand
GAGCAGGTGCTGCTTTATAGGTAATGTATGCCCAGTTGATCATAGTATCCTCGAGGTAGTCATACTGTTTGATCGCGCCGCTGCTGTAGTCATTGAGCCTGGAAACCTGATATTCATAAGCAGTCTGATCCTCGACGGCTGAAAACTTTACCAGGTTATCATGGTTAAAGTAATATCTGCCGACAATATCAGCTGATGTGATATCAACAGGAGTATTGATAATCGCCTGATGCTGTGCGATATAGTTGATCTTTCCATTATCATAGTAATAGTCCAATACTTCTATATAGTCACCGCAATGCTCAATAGCGGTGATTTTCTCAATGCGGTTTGTTTCAGGATTGGTGTAGGTTTCAAATTCCATCTTTTTGCCATCTTCTCTGGTTGCCCAGGTTCTGGTCATGATATAAGAATGAATTGCTGCTTCAGAAGGATTTTTAGGGTTTTCTATTCTTGAAAATACAGTATCCTCCCAGGTTAACTTGGCATTTCTTTTATTTGGCTCATAGAAAATAGCAGTATAATCAATGGTATGATCTTCTCCCTTTACAATGGTAGAAACGTCAATCCAGTCTTCTTCCTCCTCTTCAACAGGAACCTCGGCTGTTGGAGTCTCGGCTGGCGTCGGTGCAGTCTCCGGTGCCTCGGATGGAGCCGGGGCCGCTTCCTGTACTGCAGCGGGATCGGGAGCCTTGGGACTTTTGGAAAGTTTTTTTTCGACGCCGATAAAAGTACCAAACATGATAGCGATCAAAAGTAATGAATACAGAATAATACCGGGTATTGACAGTGACAGAGTCTTCTTTTTCTTAGGGACATCTGGTTGATCAGAGACAGTCTCTTCCATCCCGGACTCACGGACATCCGGTTCATCAATAGCAGGTTTTTCAATAAACGGTTCATGAATAACGGGCTCTACAATCATATGATCCTTAATATCCGTCTTTTCTTTTTGCGGCTCTTCTGTAACAGGGCTTTCTACAGGCGGCTTATTAGCTGCCGGTTTATTGTTTGCTATATTAGCAGGTCTTCTATTTTTATTCTTTTTACTCATTCTCATCATCCTTTTCATATCGGTTAGTTCCTATCATTATACTTGTTTTATCTTAAAAGGACAATATGGAAAAGAGACAAGGTATTGTTGTATTTTCAAAATCTTTACATCATTATTTTGTATATTCCACAATTTACTATATTTTATAATATAATACAAAAATAAAATATATTGGCAGGGGGGATAATGGATACTATGATACGAGTAGCAATTTGTAATCGAGATCTGAAGATGGTTAAACAGCTGGAGCAATGGATCATTGAAGAAGCAGATCTGGAAAAAAGAAATGTAAAAAGTTATTGTTATCGTATGGGAGAGGATCTGTTGTGGGATGTAGAGGAGCAAGGTGGATTTGATATTGCCATACTTGACCTGATAGAATCAAAAGATATAGAAACGGCAAAACAGATTTCAGCAGTCAATCCGCACTGTCAGATTATTTTTTTGGCAGAAAGCGATAAACTGGCATGCGATGCCTATCTGGCACATCCTTTTTCCTTTATTTTAATGCCGGCAGAACAGGAACAGCTGATCGGGATCTATAAGGAAGCCTGCTATAAAACCGGGAAACAGGATCGACTGTTTCGTTTTCATAGTCATTATGTTTATTATCAGATACCCATCAATCATATCATGATGTTTGAAAGTGAAAAAAGACAAATCCGTGTGATTTGTAAGGATGGAGAGGAGCTGTTATTCTATAATACATTATCGGGAGTTGAAGAGTATGTCCAAATGATTGCTAACAGTTTCATACGGATACATCATTCTTTTCTGATTAACAAATATTATGTAAAAAAGTATTTTCCTGATAAGATAGAAATGATGAATGGAATGATACTGCCAATCAGTGAAAACAGAAAGAAAAAAGTAAAAGAAAAAATGTATATGGTAACAGGAGAGTAACATATTCATAAATTTTACAAAATATAAAACAAGAATTTGCAAATCGAAATTTGTCGGAGTTTTGTATGTTATGATGCCTTTTGGACAGGGGAGTATATCACTGCGGGGGTAAAAGATTACTATAGGTATATCTTAGAATTCTATTTTCAGCAGGAAACAGCTACAAAAGGTATCTCTCAAAAAGTCGAAAAAGGTATCAGATCTTTTCAAAAATGTCTATATAGATACCTATAGTAATGAAAATCTTTTACGCAATAAATGTCAGTGTAAAACTTGCACTGACATTTTTGCAAAAAGTATGCTATAATGTATATACAGCAG
>CAYRJT010000346.1:0-2286 GCA_964424675.1 uncultured Lachnospiraceae bacterium | reverse complement strand
ATATCCTCCTCTGCCAGTATCCTGCCTCTGATGGCATCATCCATATCATGATGGATATAGGCTATTTTATCTGACAGGCGGACGATCCGCCCCTCCAGTGTCACCGGCTTTGTTGCCGTTTTATGATTACGGATACCATCTCTGACCTCATAGGTCAGATTCAGCCCCTTACTTTCTTTTTCCAGTACCTCTACGACGCGCACGCTCTGCTCATTGTGCGCAAATCCAAGTGGACATGTCTGATCCAGTGCACGCTCTCCTGCATGTCCGAACGGTGTATGTCCAAGATCATGACCAAGTGCAATTGCCTCTACCAGATCCTCATTCATACGCAGTGCCTTGGCAATGGTTCTGGCATTCTGGGATACCTCCAGAGTGTGTGTCAGTCTGGTGCGGTAATGATCGCCCTCAGGCGTCAGAAATACCTGCGTCTTATCCTTAAGTCTTCGAAATGATTTGCTATGTAGGATTCTGTCCCGGTCGCGCTGATATACAGGCCGGATATCACACTGTTCTTCCTCCGTCTCCCGCCCTCTGGAGTTCATTGACAGAGATGCATAGGGACTCAGATATTCCTTTTCACGCAGTTCGAGTTGTTCTCTGATCGTCATTCCGTTATCCTTTCTGATATGACACCTGACTCATGGCTCGCGCAAAAAAACAAGCGCCTACTTTATATATTCTGCGGCGCCTGTTCAAATCCTTTTTCATTTTACGAATTTCCTGCGGTTTTATTGAATCCATCCCGCTACAATCGGTACAATGACTACGGTCATAATACCCGTGACGACAATTGCCAGTGATCCCATCGCTGCCTGCGTCTCACCAAACTCGACCGCCTTCGATGTTCCGACAGCATGGGAAGCTGTTCCCAGCCCCAGTCCCTGTGCAATCGGTTCCTGTATCCTCAGCACCCTGTAGAGCCATGGAGCTACAATTGCGCCCATCATCCCTGCGATGACGACCCCAATGACAGTGACCGCTTCTATCCCGCCAATCTCTGCGGAAATACCGAGTGCGATCGGTGTCGTAACAGACTTTGGTAATATAGATGCAATCAATACACTGTCAACGCCAAACAAATACCCCAGACCGGTCACCACCAGTACATGAGAGATACATCCACAGAAAATAGCAATCAGAATCGCACCTGTATTTTTCTTCAGTGCCTGTATCTGTTTGAACAGAGGCACTGCCAGACAGACCGTCGCCGGCTGCATCAGTGCCGTGATATGATATGCCCCATGATGATAGGTATCATAATCAATATGAAAAGCCTTTAATAGAATAATGATAAAAACCGTAGCCAGCAGCAATGGGTTACATAACTCTGACGGTACATGTTTTCTGATTACCAGTCCCAGGGAATAACAGACCAGACTGAGTGCCGCACCAAAATAAACAGAATTGACTATGACCTCACTCATCCTCTTTTGCCTCCGTCTTCCTGTGTTTCCTTTTCAGTCTGATATACCACTGTGCTGTCAGACTTGTCACTGCCATGACTGTCATCATAGAAACAAATGCAATGATCACTAACGACACAGCCTGCTCCTTCACCTGTGCAAAGGAATTGATAATGCTGACATTCGGGGCAAGAAACATGATCGGCATGATGGCAAGTAAAAATCTTGCCACATCATCAACCTGATGCACCTTTACGATACCGGTACACAGACAAATGAACAGAATCACCAGACCATAGACGCTGGCCGGTACAGGCAGTGGTATGAAATGGTTCAGGATTTCTCCGATAAAATTAATGGTAACGATGATTGCTAACTGCTGCAGATATTTCACTTTGATTCCTTCTTACTTACAGATTTCATAAATAAATTCCGCTGCTTCCTTCACTGCATCAAATGATTTCTTGAATGGCGCCATCTGAAATACGTGCCACATTCCCTCATAGATACTGATGCGTGTAAGAACATTGTATTCAAGCAGTGTTTTATAGAGCATTCTTGAGTCATCCAACAGGATCTCATTGTCTCCTACCTGAATATAAGTGGGCGGAAATCCCGTAAAGTCTGCATATAGTGGTGAGACAAGCGGATCATCCAGCTCCATCTTTCCTGCTGTATAGTACTCTATTGCCAGCTGCAGATAATCATGATCCAGTACCGGATCGATGGAAGCTCTCGACTCCTGTGTCTCTCCTGCACAGGTCAAATCCGTCCATGGAGATAATAATACAAGTGCCTTTGGCATCATACGTTTTTTTGCCTTGATGCGCATCAGCAGCTCCAGAGCCAGATTGTCGCCTGCGCTGTCACCTGCCACAAT
>CAYRJT010000345.1:0-2289 GCA_964424675.1 uncultured Lachnospiraceae bacterium | reverse complement strand
GGAAATCAATCATGAAACCATCATTTCAAATATTGATCATTGAAGATGAAGAAAATATTTGTGAATTTATGAAACGTGTCTTAACGGCACAAGATTATAAGGTTTACATCACTCATAACGGGCGAGATGGGCTTTCGGCCATTTCTTCACAGTGCCCGGATCTGATTATTCTGGATCTGGGACTGCCTGACATCGATGGAGTAGACATCATTGCCAGAGTACGTGAATGGAGCAGCAGTCCGATCATAGTCGTATCTGCCCGCACTCATGAAAATGATAAGGTGCTGGCACTGGATGCAGGAGCAGATGATTACATTACAAAGCCCTTTGGGACGTCAGAGCTGCTGGCACGTATCCGCACATCACTACGTCACAGCAACCGGCTGAACACAGACGATTCGGTGACCATTCGTCCGTATCATGCACTGAATCTGTATATTGATTTTGACAGAAGGATGGTTTCTCTAGGAGAACAGCCAATCCATCTGACACCTGTAGAGTATAAGATTGTGACATGCCTTGCAAAAAATTCGGGAAAGGTATTGACCTATACTGCAATTATGCAAGAGGTATGGGGTCCGTATATTGAAGAAGATACGAAGATCCTGCGTGTCAATATGGCCAATATAAGGCGTAAGCTGGAGACGAATCCGGGAGCGCCGCAGTATATTTTCACAGAAATAGGTGTTGGATACCGTATGCTGGACGGCTGACGGACTGTTGTTAAAATCTAGTTAAGAATCTGCCAATAATCTTTTCCTTCTATGTATGAACTGCTAAAATACTCCTGTTGTTAATAGATCGAAAAGGGAGGGTGTCACATGAATATCGGTGTATTACTGATTGCGATTATAGGCGGGATAGTTGGATTCTTTTCCACACTGTATCTGGTTGTTGGTTTTCCGGCGGTAATGATCTGGAAGGTATACCGCAAAGTACGTTTTGGAATTTCCGTAATGAACTAATGTATACGAACGGGCGGCACATCAGGCTCGGGACACTTACTAAAATAGAAGAGAAGTCTGCTTGCAGGCTTCTTTTTTCTATACAAAAGAATATTTAGGAACACACACGAAAATTTAGTTAAAATTTGATGGAATATTGAATTCAATTCTGATATAATCTATAAGATGTACGCCTAGAAATGGATTGGAGAATCAGAAAAATGGTATACAATGATGTATTGGAGGCAATCGGACATACACCGATCATCCGTCTGAACAAATTATCAGAGCCGGGTGCAGCAGAGATACTTGTAAAATACGAGGGCTTGAATGTCGGAGGCTCTATCAAGACAAGAACAGCATATAACATGCTCAAGCAGGCGGAAAAGCAGGGGCTGATCCATGAGAATACGATCATTGTAGAGCCGACAAGCGGTAATCAGGGTATTGGACTGGCACTTGTCGGAGCGGTACGGGGATACAAGGTTCGCATCATTATGCCGGACTCTGTAAGCGAGGAGAGGACGAAGCTTGTAGAGGCTTACGGTGCTGAAGTCATCAGAATTCATGATGCGGGTGATATCGGAGCCTGCATTGAGGAATGTCTGCAGACGGCACTTCGTATGGAGCATGATGACCCGAATGTGTTCGTTCCGCAGCAGTTTACCAATCCAAGTAATCCGAAGGTACATAAGTACCATACAGGAGTGGAAATTTTAGAGCAGGTAGAAGGGCCCATTGACGGCTTTTGCTCAGGTGTCGGAACCGGAGGTACGATTTCCGGTATCGGAGAGGTGTTAAAGAGTCAGAATCCTGATATTAAGATCTGGGCAGTAGAGCCTGAGAATGCAGCAATTCTTTCAGGCGGAAGCATCGGAACACATTTGCAGATGGGAATCGGTGACGGTTTGATTCCACAGAATTTAAATACCAAGATTTACGAGAATATCTGTATCGTGACGGATGAGGAAGCGTTAAATACATCCAGAAGACTGATGCGTGAGGAAGGGCTGATGTGCGGAATTTCCAGTGGCTCTAATGTAGCTGCCGCCATCAAAATGGCAAGAATGCTCGGCAAAGGAAAGACAGTCGTGACCATCCTGCCGGATACCGGAGAACGCTATTTCAGCACGGAACTTTTTTCGAGATAAGAAGCGAAGCGGAAGTAGTTCGAGGCTGCTTATCGAAAGGTTTACAAAATGGTATTTTCAACACACGAAGGGAGAATATAGAAATATGAAAAAAAGAGACGATATCCACAAGATTTTGATCATCGGTTCAGGCCCGATCATCATTGGTCAGGCATGTGAGTTTGACTATTCTGGGACACAGGCATGTAAGGCAT
>CAYRJT010000344.1:0-2294 GCA_964424675.1 uncultured Lachnospiraceae bacterium | reverse complement strand
ATGCAGGTCCCATGGCTCCTACTGTACTCCAAAAGCCTATGTTCGCTTTGTGTCTGCCCTCTATACTAATCAGCTCTGTCTCCAGTATCGCACGTACCAGATCCGGATCCGTACCGTCTACAATCAGCATAATACCCTTCTGTAAAAACGGATCTTCCAGTTCTCCGGCAGCTTCTTCCAGCGAAAGAAGACCTTCCTTACGTGCTACATTAGACAGATCGATAATCTTCTGAATGATTTCGGTTGTATTGATGGTTGGATTCTTGAAGATCAAGGTGATACTTTTCAGACCTGACATAAAACTCTTCAGAGAGCTTCCGGTCAGTACGGAGCATAAACAGCCGCCAACTGTGATCGCGATTGATTGAGGATCTATAAATGTACCTGCGGTACTAAAATCAAGTTCATTTCCTACAATACCGTAAATAACCAGCAAAAAACAAACAACTATGCCCACTATTGATGCAATATCCAATACTCCCACCTACCTAATTCGCATAAATATCCCTTTTATACGATTTTACTAGATTTTTCACTTCTTGTCTACGTTCTTTTACAATTATTTTTTTCCCATTTGTAAATGATATGACAGTATCCGGTGTTTCTTCCACCATTTCGATCAAATCCGGATTAATCAGGATTTTAATTCCATTCATTTTGGTGACCTCGATCATTTGAATGCCTCCTGTTCCAGGTAAAATGTATTTTTACATCACATAGAAATATAGGGGAACTAAATCTAGTTCCCCTATTGTGTAATGTTCTGTGACCCTTGCCACCTTATTGGTGGGGTTCAAAACTTCCCTGCGGGACAGTTTTGAACTAAGCGCAAAATCGCTTAAGCGATTTTATCGCTTTAAATTAACCAGCTCTTCAATCATTGTATCTGATACGGTGATGATTCGGCTGTTAGCCTGGAAACCACGCTGGGTGGTAATCATCTCGGTAAATTCTGAGGACAGATCTACGTTGGACATCTCAAGGACACCGCTGTTGATCTTGCCTGTACCATCCGCTCCAACCTCATCACCGATTCCATTAAAGGCACCAGAGTTCTGTGTTGCGGAATAGAGATTCTCGCCTACCTTTTCAAGACCGGATGCATTCGCAAAGTTTGCAACTGCGATCTGTCCGAGGAGCTTTGTCGTACCATTGTCATAGGATGCAAAGATCTTGCCGCTGGTCTCAATGGATACACCCGACATCGCGCCCAGTTTTCTGCCTGTATACCGGCCATCATAATCTCCGGCTGTTGCACCGATGGTAGCGGTTCCCTTGTTATCATACATTGTGGATTCCTTGAAGCTGATGTTGATAGCCGCAGGGGCTGCCGGGAAGGTTCCCAGATTAAATGTGATTGCCGCCTTCACATCATTCAAATCTGTGTTTTGTGAATAAGTTGCGCCGCCATCACTGGAATATCCAGAAAACGATCCATCAGAAGTGCTGTACTTCAAGTAAGTCGTAAGCTCATAACCCGCCGTAGTACCCATCTTCGCAATGTTGTCAAGTGTCGTATTGTATTTCTCTGTCAAAGATTTTCCTGTGGAGTCCTGAATATCCTCTAACTCCATGCGGTAGATGCCCTCGTCTAGTAGCTTCTTCACCTGTACCGGCTCAGAGGGCGGTGTTGCTCCTAATGGTCCATCATAAATCACCGCACCAACCTCTGCGTCGGTCAGTACACTGTGATTAATTGTTGTTCCGTTGTCTTTGCTCCAATAGTACGAATTGCCGTCATCAATTCTGGAATCTCCTGTTTCAACAGTATCATCCACCTCGTCATACCCATAAATCGCATACTTCGCCGTATAGCTGTATCCCAGATCATCATAGAATGTCATATTCACTGCCTGGCCTGAACTGGAAGTGAGGTTGGTAGAGTTTTTATCAATAATACCTGAGATATAGGACTCTGTCGTTGCCTCAGGCGGTGATGTCAGGTTTGCTGCTGACATGATACGCAGTGCTGATACAGTATCCTTTTTGATGATTGTCGGATCATTGGCATCAGGCTGCCAGCCCATGACCGTATAACCGTTTGTAGTCATAGCCAGATTGCCGACACCGTCTACATAAAAAGCGCCTGCTCTGGTAAAGAAATTTTCTGAACCGCTGCTGACTACAAAGAAAGAATCTCCGGTGATACGCAGATCAAACGGGTTGCCCGTTGTCTGTGATGCACCTTCTGTCGTGATTGAAGTATTGATTGCTCCACCGACTACACCAAGACCGATCTGCTTGGCATTGATACCTGCACGGCCTGTAGCTGCGTTGGCGCCGGTAGCGCTCTG
>CAYRJT010000343.1:0-2328 GCA_964424675.1 uncultured Lachnospiraceae bacterium | reverse complement strand
ATATCCAGTCCTTCCGTAACCTTGCCAAATGCAGCATAGGCTCCATCCAGATGCGGAGATGTCTTGTGCATCAGAAAGAACTGTGATCCTGCTGAATCAGGATGTGCACTTCTTGCCATAGACAATACTCCGGGTTCATGAGCAAGATCGTTTTGAAAACCATTTTGTGAGAACTCTCCCGGGATGCTGTATCCAGGACCGTCATATCCTGTGCCTGAGGGACATCCGCCCTGGATCATGAAGCCATTGATGACTCTGTGAAAAATCAGACCATCATAGAATCCTTTTGAAACAAGACTGATAAAATTATGAACTGTGTTTGGGGCGATATCAGGATAAAGCTCCGCTTTCATAATATCTCCGTTTTCCATTGTAATTGTAACGATAGGGTTTTGTGACATAATTGTGATTCCTCCGTATAAATAAAATGTATGTTATCAGATACTTTGTTTATTGTAACGAAAAATTGTGGGTTAGTAAAGAAAAAAACCATACTTTTGGGTAGTAGAAGAAAAAGAAATATTATGTTATCCTATTAATATATATTATTATGCCTATTTTTTGCTCAAAAGGATGTATTCGGTGAAAATTATGAAAAAAGTGTTTTTAGTAATCATTTTAGTATTATGTATGATTTTATCTTCTTGCAGTTGTTCACCGGCATCAGAGGATGAGGATGGAGTTACTCCATATACAGGATATCTGAAACAGTTTGATGATATGCTGGTAGCAGAGGATACTGCAGCTGCAGAAGAAGCCAGACTGGAGGCACTGAGGAAAGAACAGGAGCAGGAGCCCGGATTCTTTGAAATCAATAACATTGATTGCGGTATCAGAATCGGAACACCATTTGAGGTGGTTACATACACCAAAATGGGTAATCCAATCAAGGTTCGCGTGTCTTTTGATGAAATTCAAGAGTTCAAATCCGAGGAAGGCTTTAAAATGATGGAGGGCTATCGCTGGATTGTCATTACAAGAAGGGCGACAGTCGAGGATGAGTATTGGAATATCTGTGAAGAGGATGGAAGCTGGTATTTAAGAGGGTTGGTCTATGATTATTATTCAGGCAAAAAGATTCCTTACGAAGCAATATCCGTACATGACGACCAGACAATAGAGAAAAAAACTACAACTACAATTCATTTTAAAAACCAGAACAAGGATATTATCGCAATAAAAGAGATTACATATGATGCTGATATCAAAACACTTGTGAATACCTATACGCTGCAGATACCGTTGGACTATGACGGTCTTACTTTGTTGACAGCACCACAGAAGGATGGACAGACAGATGACCAGGATGATCTTGCAGACTCTCTGGATCCTCTGGATGTGAATGACAGTTATTGCTTTTTGAGAATTCAGTAATTGTATCAATTGGAGAGCGTATGAAACAGACCGATGAAACAAATACAGCCGGAAAACTGAACATTATCGTACAGATCTTCAGGAAACTAAGAGATTACCGCGAAAAGATCAACCGGCAGATGGAGAAGAGATATTCTCCCAAGTTTATAGCATCATGGACAACAGGATTTGCTGCATTACTATTGTGCCTGATGCTTTTTGTACCGAATTATATGGGTGTAGCGGATGATGGCTCTCTTTCTAAGGTGATGCGCGCGGCAGGACTGAACTATATACAGTCAGATATAGATCATATTTATAATAATTATTTTGTCAGGACTTATTCAAATGTACTGACTGATTTCCAAAAAGGAGACAACTCGGTCTCTACTCATATTCTGGTTGTGAAAGCCGCCGTATGGCTGGACAATTTGTGTACAGGAGATCAGTACTTTGATATACGTTTTCTCAGTCTGTTGTACAGTATCATGTATATACCTGCTCTATGGCTTTTTATGAAGCAGGCCTGCTGCATGGTGAAAAAGTTTTCTGAGGGTGTTGTGATAGGTATTTTCGGGTTATTGATTTTTGCAGATGTATCCTATCTGACCTATTTTAACTCCTTTTATCCGGAAGCCTTGTGGTATGTCTGCATATTGTACTGTGTAGGAGCGGCACTGGCATTTCAGAGGCAGAACAGACTTTCAAGAGATATCCTTTATTTTTTCATTCTGGTTCTGTCAGCACTGCTGCTGATTTTTTCTAAACAGCAATGTGCAATTGCCGGCATTTTGATTGCTGTTTTTGTTCTTAAACTAATCTTTGTCCGCAAACATTGGCTTTGGAACGTATTATGCATTATGACAGCACTATTTCTTACATTTACATCATTAACCAGTATGGTAAGACTGGATTCTGATTTTGATCAGAGAAGTAAATATCATGCGATGACAAGAGGCGTATTATTTCAATCTG
>CAYRJT010000342.1:0-2335 GCA_964424675.1 uncultured Lachnospiraceae bacterium | reverse complement strand
ATTCAAGCACTTCTACATATCTCGCCGCTGTAGTCCCACAATAGTCTCCACATGCGTTGCTGCTGCAATCTCATCTCCGACTTCCAGATCCATCACTGCAATTGGAGCGGAGACCTCTGCGTAGTATACCTTCTCCTTCTCTCCATGTATTTTGCCGGTTGCACTGACTACCTCTGCAACACTTCCGACTGTAACCGTCTCTGTAGCAAAGGACTGCGGTTTATTGATAAAGCCTGCATAGACTCCTACAATCACACCTGCAAGCAGCACAACCGCGCCAATCCTCACCAGATATTTGTTACCACTCAACAACTTCTTCATTTTCAATAGCCCTCCTCGTATTTCCTGTTCATTCCATATAAAAAGGAAGTGCGGCTTACCACACTTCCTCATTTTATGAAATATACGATGCGCTATCTATTGTCATTTGTCATATAATCTACAAATCAGCCGGTGACATTTGTCATATAATACTATTTGTTGTATAGTATGATGGCTTGAGTATTATAATTTTATGTTCTGAAACAACGAACCCAGAGATGTTGTCACCTCTTCTGTCTCAGGAAGTTCAAATCTCTCTTCCTCCACTTCAACAGCAGCTACATCATTTAACGCCTTCATGCTCAGACTAATCTTACCATCCTTCACTGCAATGATCTTGACCTTAACCTTCTCGCCCTCCTTGAGCACTGCTCCCGGGTGATTGATACGCTTCTCACAAATCTGTGAAATATGCACAAGACCAGACAGACCGCCGCCCAGATTCACAAATGCGCCATATGGCTGCAGGCTTTCTACCGTTCCTTCCGTGACCAGGCCAACCTCTACATTTGATACCTTCGCAGCACGCTCCTTTAATGCCTGTTCCCGCAGGAGTTCCTTCGCTGACAGCACCAGCTTGTCATCCTCCTCATCTACATTGATGACCTGCACCTGAATTTCCCGGTGCAGCCATTCATCCAGATTCTCTACATATTCAAGCGCCAGCTTGGATGCCGGTATGAATCCGCGGATTCCCTCCACATATGCCACAACACCGCTCTTCACAACCTCTGCGACCTTGACTGTAATGATTTCCTTAGACTCCATCATCTGCTTCAGCTTGTCCCATGCCAGTACATCATTGGCTTCCTTGCAGGACAGCAGAATATTACCATGTCCGTCATCTCTTCTGATGACTGTTGCAGACAGTTCGTCACCCACGTGTACATCCTCCTTCAGAGAGAATGCAGGGTCATTGCTCATATCCTCAGCGCGGATAATTCCTTCTGCATAATATCTCAAATCCAGTGTTACTTCTGTCTCGCTGACTCCTATGACCGTTCCGGTCAATATGTCACCTTCACTGATTTTCTGAAATGACGCCTCCAGTTCCGATGCGTAATCCTCCATCTTCTCGACAACTTCTGGTGCTTTCACTTCTTCTGTTACTTCGTTCTGTACTTCGTCCTTCATGATTTCCTCGTTCATAACTGCCTCCCTGAAATGATAGATTTACAATGACAGTATAAAACAGGGCTGCCCTTTTAGGCAACCCCTAACCACTTTATAATGCAATCTTCTCTTGTCTGCAGATTCTCTGTACCGCAAATTTTCCTGTGGTGAGTGCAACCGGAAGACCTCCCGGAGCCATCATGTACATTCCCGCCATATAGCAGTTCTTAAGACCCTTGATGATACCCTTGTGACTTAATGGCTTTGCCTTCGGAGTCATCAGGAAGGACATCCATGCGCCGTGGTAGGTACCGGTATAACGCTGAAAGGTCATTGGTGTATAAACATCCAGTAAGGTAAGCTTTCCCACAAGATATGGGAAGCGCTTCTCGATTCCAGCCTGACAAAGCACTGCAAGACGTTCCTTTTCTGCTTTGTACTTTTCAGAATCCTGATGTAGCTTCTCCCACCACAGGAAATCATTGTCACTCTGGTCTATATACACACTGAATACCGATTTGCCCTCCGGGTGAAAATCTGATTCATAGGCATAATTTATAATGGACAAGCCGTCATAGCTTCTGGTGGCCACCTGATAAGGCTCCGTCGGGAAGAAAATGCTCTTCGGAATATCGGTTGCAGGTGCATCCACAGCGAATACAACGTGTGCAGATGTAGGAAGCTTATAGGTATCGGCATCAGCGAACCTGCGGTCCAGCTGCGAATCAGAAAAGCGTCCTTTTAACAGCTTATGTAGTGTATAGTAAGCATCCCCTGATGCAATTACATAGTCGGCTTCTACCGTCTCACCATTTTCAAGCTTCACTCCGACTGCTGTTTCTTTTCCGTTGATCCTGCTGGTCAGTATCTCCTCTACACCGGTTCCTGTCACAATCTTACC
>CAYRJT010000341.1:0-2339 GCA_964424675.1 uncultured Lachnospiraceae bacterium | reverse complement strand
CCACTACTACTTTGAATGATCTATGTAGAATCTTAAATTGTAGTCTCAGTGATATAGCTGTTTATACACCTTCTGATACAGATCAATTACTCTAAATCTGATGTTTATTTACATTGAAATTTTAGCATTTATCAATTTCCATTTGATGGAAATGTAACTTTTGGTTGTTTTAAAGTCATAATTTGTATCTGTCTTAAACGGAAGATTTTGGATGTTATACTGACAACTACCTGCTTTCATTTCAGACAAAAGCGTTTGACTTTGTATCAATAAGTGTCAAATCAAAATAACAAATCCACGATTCTTCATACTTTGTTTGAATTGTGGATTTGTTATCATGAAATAAATATTTAATTTTCTAGTATTATGGTGCTATTTCGTTTGTTTTCTCAGCATTGGATCTGTTCCTCGAACTCCTCTACAGAACTGGCTTTTACGGCAATTGCAAACCATCTGTCCAGTACCTCAACATCCTCTTCTGCCTTTATTGTAGTTCTTAACTGCTCAGAAACCTGACCCTTGTTCATTAGCAACGCCAATAGATATTCTGCCTTTCCCTCGGTCTTTCCTTCGGTCTTTCCTTCTGCACGAGCATCTCTGCGTATTATCTTCATGTGCTTCTTTTCGTTATACTCCGTTAATAACACATCAATCACCTCACTTCGATTCTTGATCAAAAACTCTCGCAAAATATCCTGATTGATGCAGTCATCAGAATATTCTTCTTTTCCTCCATTATAAATGATTTGGCATGCTAAAACAATCTGCCTTGCACAAAATTTCCCTGTTGATTTTCCTGTTTTCTTATGGTCTTGTGTTTTGGACATCAGACTAGCTAAAAACGCACTACCGCATCCAATCCTTGGTATCATATAAGGACAGGAAGCTTGTTTTGGACAACTAACGGTGCATAAACGCAATAACAGATCCACGATTTTACACATTTTGTGTAGATCGTGGATCTGTTATCATGAAAGCGGACACTTTATTGTCCAAACTTGTAGCTCTATTTTGCCAAAAACATCTCCAGGCCTTCCAGTAATGAAGGCACCCAGACTGTATAGTGCTCCTTGCCCTCATAGACCTTGGATGTCAGGTTCAGGCCTTCGTAGCCTCTTTTTTCAAGTCTCTTGACAAATTTCTCGAACGGGCGCACGAAGGATGCTTCATCCTCGTCTGCGCCTACCGTCATGTAGACATTCATTTTGAGTTCTCTGTTGCCGCGATTCCAGTATTTTTCTTCATAATCTGCCAGATACTGTCCGTAGCTGCGCTTGAAGAAAGTCGGACTTGCAAGCACATAATTCTTGAATAAATCCTTGGTGATCTGATCTGTCTGAAACAGACTGTACACCATGAAATATCCGCCATAGGAAGCTCCGCAGAACGTTCTGTCAGCTTCATCTACTTTATAATTTTCCTCTACGTAAGGCATAATGCCGTTTACAATCAGCGAAAGGAAGGTGTCCGGATCATTGATCAGCTCGCGTACACGAATGGTATCAAAATCATAATTATCCGGATATCCGATACCAATCAAGATAAACTCTCTCGTCTTGTCTGATTCATAGAGCTCCTTGATCTCTCCGTAATTTTCTCTTCTCCAGTAGCAGTCTGTCAGGTATACGACCGGATACGCTATGCTCGGATCATAATCATCTGGCAGGCAGACATCAATCACAAATGCACCCGGAATGATATTCGAGTAGATGGTTGTCTGTGTCCAGAGATCCTTCTGCTCTGTCTCTCCGATGCCGAATTCTACGCCGTCTTTTCCGGTGTATTTCTCTTCTGCATCCAGATAACCGCCATATGCTTTTCTGGACAGACCGTTTTCCTTGTCATCCTCCGATTCCTCCGGAACCGCCTTTGCAAGCTCCTGATCCTCTTCCTCATCTTCCTTAGCTACATGCTCCAGTACTTCCTTGCGTACAATCTCATCATCATTTTCTGCAGCATCCCCGCAGCCTGCAAGAAGCAGCATGGCTACCATTGTAGTAACGGATAATAGTATCACTTTTTTTCCTCTGTTTTTCATCTGAATCATCAAATCCTCTTCATAAAATAAGATAGCCACTCCGTCTCACGGGCGACTATCCCATTTTACACTTCAAATACAGAGATTACAATGCTTTATGAATGAAAAATGAGGTTACATTTGTCACTTTTTTATCCCTTGATTTTCTCATTAATTCCTTTTTCGTTATAGAAAAACAGCACGATTCCACCGAGCAGACAGAAGCCGCATGCAATTCCAGCAACAATTCTATAGCCGGTTCCGTCCGCTGCACCAACGGTTGCAACCGCAGTAAAAATCAGCATAGATAAGCTCTGTCCAA
>CAYRJT010000340.1:0-2348 GCA_964424675.1 uncultured Lachnospiraceae bacterium | reverse complement strand
CGGATATTCAGCTGTATATTTATGAGAAATGTCCGCATGAGGAACTGACAATCATCATGCGCCGCTATATGATGAAAATTGCAGAACACATTGCTCAGGAAACAGACTGTGCAGGTCTGATCACAGGGGAGAGCATCGGTCAGGTCGCAAGTCAGACCCTGAAGTCACTTGCAGCAACAAACGAAGTGTGTACGATACCGGTTTATCGTCCGGTGATTGGTTTTGATAAACAGGAAATTATCGAAATAGCAAACAAGATTGGTACGTTTGAGACATCTATCCAGCCCTTTGAGGACTGCTGCACGATATTTGTAGCCAAACATCCCGTCACGAAACCGAATCTGAATATCATCAAACGTTCCGAACGTAATCTGGAGGAGAAAATCGATGAGCTCTTTCAGACTGCTATCGAAACAAAAGAATTGATTATTGTAGAGTGATACTATGAACCTGAAACAGCAGAAAACAAGGGAATATCAGATACTCTTCTGCATAGGAAGCCTGATTGGCATCCTGTGCTTTCTTTGCGTGTATGGCGTAAAGATACTGAATTTCGGCTATACCGGATGGCTGATGAACGGGGATATGGATTTGCGGCAGCATTTTCTGGGATGGTGCCATTTCCGGTCAAGTGACTGGCATTTACCAATTGGCTTGATTGATTCTTTGTCAGATCCGATTAGCGTATCTGTGATCTGGACGGATTCTATTCCTTTGTTTGCGGTACCTTTCAAACTGTTTCGCAGTGTACTGCCGGAGATGTTTCAGTATTTTGGTCTGTTTGGTCTGCTGTGCTATATGCTGCAGGGCGGCATTTCTATTTTGCTTGTCAGAAGGTTTACAGCGAGTAAAACAGTCTGCATATTGTCAGTACCCTTCTTTACACTCAGTTTTACCATGCTGCAGAGAATGTATTATCATACAGCCTTGGGGGCGCAGTGGCTTTTGTTACTTGCTCTGCTGCTCTGGTTTTATGATGAGTGGCTGGATACGCTGTATAAAAGATGTATGGTATGGTTCTGCATGGGATTTCTCTGCGTTTCAATCCATTCCTATTTTGTGCCGATGGTGGGGCTGATTATGGTGGGCTCTCTGGTTGATGCATGGATGGGACAGAGAACGGAACAGGTGGAAAGAAGAAGGTCATTACAGACATTTCTTTTACAGGTTCTGATGCCCGCCGCTATTTACTGCATTGCTGCGTTGCTGAATCTGTTTCTGCTCGGAGCGTTTTATCGGGATGCATCTCCTGTAGGAGAGGGAATAGGAGCCTTCTGCAGCAATCTGAATACATTTATAAACTCCTTAGGGCATTCTTCTATGTTGGGAGCCCTGCCTGTGTATGGCGAGTTTCAATATGAAGGGTTTGCCTATCTGGGCGCCGGAATTCTATTGTTGCTGATACGTCTGCTTGTTTTAATGATCAAACCATTGGCAACACGCCGGATCAAAATAGATAAAGCGTTTCTTGCGAGACACAGAAGGCTGTGCCTGCTGGGACTGATTGCTTTGATTTTTATGGTACTGGCTGTGTTTCCCACTATTTCAATCGGAGGAACAAGACTGATTGGAATTCCCTGCTTTGGACCGGTCAAGACTATCATGAATATTTTCCGGTCAAACGGTCGTTTTATATGGACACCGATGTATCTGCTGATGCTGGGAGCCATCATATTGATCATACGTGAACAGCGTTATTTTCCGGTTGCAGGAAGACGGGAATGGAAACAGAGCAGCCGGGAGAACGGAAACAGTGCTGCCATTTTACTGCTGGCATTGGCTTTGCTGCTGCAGATTGCTGATCTATCAGGATGGGTGACAGAAAAAAGAGCCTATTTTTCAGAAGAACCCCACACATATGAATCTGTTTGGGATCATGCGGAGGAAGAACTCGCCGGGAAAACCCATTTTGTTTTTATGTACGATGAAAATGACTGGATTATGGATACGGCATATTATGCATATCAACATGATATGACACAGAATAATTATTATTATGCGAGAGACTATAGTGAACAGATCAATGCTGAAATAGAAAAAATAAACCAGGAACTGAACCAGGGGCTTGTAAGAGAAGATACTGTATATATTTTCAGAAAACAGGATCTGGAACATGTTTCGTGTGACAAACTGACTCTGATCCAAATAGATGATCATGTGCTTGGAATTGCAAAGCCGTGATATTGCAGACGGAAGGGCTAAAAACAGGCAAGAAAAAAGGACAACTGCAACACCCCCGCAAATGCCCTTTGTTTTAAAAACAGAATGCTTAGATCAGGTATGGTTTGATAACAGCCAATACGTCATCAGCATTGTCTTCTGCATGGATGTTCAAGTCAATAGGCTTA
>CAYRJT010000339.1:0-2351 GCA_964424675.1 uncultured Lachnospiraceae bacterium | reverse complement strand
CTGCCAGTCTCCCAGATACCTCTCCCATCTCATAACGGCGTAATTTAGACCTGTTTCCGCCGCAGCCAAACATACAGACGATTCGTTTTGGATTGTACTCTCGCAGCGTCGTCAGCAGGCTTTCCAGTGCCATGGCATTATGTGCGTAATCAATCATCAGTGCAAAGTCATCTGATACCTTTACCATTTCTATCCTGCCCTTGACCTGTGCCCCACGAAGTGCACGGACTATGTCGGATCGATCTATCTGAAAATGACGGCATACCGCAATTGCCGCAAGTGCATTGTAAACGCTGAATTTGCCCGGTGTATCAACAGTAACCTCCAGACTGATCAGTCCCTCCGTACGGAAAGACACCCCCAGATACCCAGGAGCCGATACCAGTTCGATATCCTTTGCCACAAGATCTGCCCCATCCTGCAGACCATAACTCTCCAGGCGGCAGGTATGCCCCTCTGTCACCTGTTTTGCATGCTTATCATCTGCATTGACAATCCCTACTTTACACTGGCGAAACAGCAGGCCCTTACATGCCATATATTCTTCAAAGCTGGCATGTTCATTCGGTCCGATGTGATCTGGTTCTATATTGGTAAAAATACCAAGTTCAAACTTTATCGCCTGTGTCCGATGCATCATCAGTCCCTGGGAGGAGACCTCCATCACGACAATCTCAATGCCGGCATCTGCCATACGCTTAAAATATTCCTGCAGTACATAAGATTCCGGTGTCGTATTGGCAGCTGGAATATGCTCCTCACCAATCACAGCCTCAATCGTTCCAATCAGCCCTACCTGATACCCCGCGTTTTCCAGAATGGACTTGATCAGATAGGTCGTCGTTGTCTTCCCTTTCGTGCCTGTGATGCCGATGATCTTCATCCTGCGTGCCGGATATCCGAAATAGGCCGCACTGATATGTGCCATGGCATATCTGCTATCTGCTACGCGAATGACGGTCACATCTGCCGGTACTTCTACCTGTTTCTCAACAATCAGTACAGCTGCTCCATTTGCAGCAGCCTCCGATGCGATGCTGTGGCCATCAAAGTTTGCTCCCACAATACAAATAAACAGACAGTCCTTTTCCACCTTGCGGGAATCGTAAACTACCTTCCCCACTTCCCGTTCAGTCGTGCCCTGTATACATTCATATTCAAATCCCTGCAGTAATTCCCCAAGCTGTCTCATATCTTATCCTCTTCTCTTCTATGCTTTATGATTCATAATATATTCTTCCAGCATCCTCGCTGCGTCTCCAACCCTGTCTACACAGGGACGTTTTTGATAGTATTCCGGCGTGCGCTCCTCCGGAACCGGCGGATCCTGCTTTTGCTGCAGTCCCAACAATTCTCTGCATACAATAGAACCATTCTGTCCCTTAAATACATTGGCCAGCTCCTGAATTCTGGCATAATGCTCCGCCTTCTCATCCTTAGCCTTTGGATCACTGTAGCCATACTTGATTCCTGCCGCCATAAACATACCGCTGACAGCACCGCACACCTCGCGCAGACGTCCCATACCGCCTCCAAATGAGGAGGACAGTTTCAGTGCCGTTTCCTGATCCACTCCCAGTTCATCGCTGAAGGCACAAAATACTGCCTGTGCACAACTGTAGCCCTCCAGAAACAGTTGTCTTGCTTTCTCTTCATGTGTACCCATGCTTTTATCCTCCTGTGTGACTCCGGCCTCATTTACATTAATGGCCCAAAGATCTTTGATATACTTCCTATGATCCTCTGTATAACCGGAATCCTGTCTATTTCTTTCTGTGTCATCAGGATACTCTTCTGTTTTGTTTCCTGAAAATCCTGTTCTATGTCATCAATGACACTGTTCTTGTATGCATATACTGCACACTCAAAGTGATGATACAGACTTCTGTAGTCCAGATTGATAGAACCAACCACCGCCTTTTCATCATCGCTTACAAATACCTTTGCATGCAGAAAGCCCGGTTCATACTCATAGACCCGTACTCCTGCAAGATTCAATGTTTCATAATAAGTCCTTGCAATATAAAACGGAATTGTTTTATCCGGTACATGCGGCAGGATCAGCTCAACCTCCACACCTCGTTTTGCTGCAAAGCACAGTGCTGAGAGCATTTCATGATCCAGAATCAGATACGGAGTCATAATGTGAACATACCTGCGGGATTTATTCAACAGATCTCTGTAGATATCCTCCGCAATGTCCTCATCGTTGGTAGGTTCATCTCCATAAGGTACGATATAGCCCTCTGCATCCTTTATGATATCCTGTGTCACGTGGAAATACGCTTCATCTCCGCCATGCCTTGGTTCGGACGCATTCCACATCTGCAGATACATAGCAGTCATACTTT
>CAYRJT010000338.1:0-2406 GCA_964424675.1 uncultured Lachnospiraceae bacterium | reverse complement strand
AGGTCGATTTTTTATTACGCAATCCACTCAGATCCTGAATCACTTCACCTGCCATAATCAGTCCTGCTGCTGCCGGTACGTAAGCATTGCTGGCTGGAATCTGTCTGCGTCCCACAGCCTCTTCCTGACATTCTCCGATGGGTTTTCGAGGTAATTCCCTGGAATATACCACCTTCAGGCTCTTGATTCCTCTTGCTTTTAGTTCCCTGCGCATGACTCTGGCTAACGGACATACTGATGTCTTGTAAATATCTGCCACCTCAAATGCAGCTGCATCCATCTTGTTCCCGGCTCCCATGGAACTGATGACCGGGACTGCTGCCGCGGACGCTCTCACAACAATCTCTATCTTTCCAGTCACCGTATCAATGGCATCCAGAATATAGTCATAGACTGACAAATCGATCTGATCTGCAACATCCGGCATATAGAACAGACGGTATGTATTTACAACTGCCTTAGGATTAATATCCAGTATTCTGTCTTTTGCAGCATCTACCTTATATTGTCCTATTGTCTTATGAGTGGCTATGATCTGACGATTCAGATTTGTCTCACATATGACGTCATTATCAAACAAATCCAGTGTTCCGACTCCGCTGCGGGCAAGTGCCTCAACTGCATACCCACCGACTCCGCCGATTCCAAATATGGCTATACGTGAATTCTGAATCCTGTTCATGGCTTCTCTTCCCAATAAAAGCTCCGTTCTTGAGAATTGTGACTGCATATGATTTCCCCTGCTGATACATGATATTCTGCAAATTAAGTTACACACAAGTATATCATATTTCGCTCTTTACCGAAACTGAATTATGTGGTAATTTTAATATTAGTGGACACTTATTTCGACGTTGTTTTCACAATCTTATGAGGTAAAGGAGAAGAATTATGGATTTTGTAGGTACTGCCTGGGCGCTTTTGCCGCCTATCGTTGCGATTGCACTTGCACTGATTACAAAGGAGGTTTACATCTCTTTGTTTATCGGCGTTGTTACAGGCGCATTATTGTATGCTGATTTCAGCCCTATCGGAACATTGATCGCCATCTTTGAAATGATGATGGAAAAGCTGTCCGATACTTGGAACATTGGCATTTTGATCTTCCTTGTATTTCTGGGAATCATCGTTACTCTGATGACCAAGGCAGGTGGTTCTGCCGCTTATGGAAAATGGGCTAACGGTAAGATTAAAAAGAAAAGTGGTGCTATGCTTGCTACATTTGGACTTGGTGTTCTGATTTTTGTGGACGATTACTTCAACTGCCTGACTGTCGGCAGCGTTATGCGTCCTGTTACAGATAAACACAAGATTTCCAGAGCAAAATTAGCATATCTGATTGACGCAACTGCTGCTCCTGTCTGTATTGTGGCACCGATTTCCAGCTGGGCGGCTGCAGTTACAGGATATACAGAGGGAGATGGATTCTCATTGTTTTTGCAGACCATTCCTTTTAATCTCTATGCATGGCTGACAATTATCATGATTATCTTCATTTCTCTCCTTGGTTTTGACTTTGGCCCGATGAAAAAGCATGAAGAGAATGCCGAGAATGGTGATTTGTTTAGTGGTGACAATGATTATGAACAGATGAATGAAATCAAAGTTTCTAATAAAGGACGAGTATTTGATCTTGTTCTGCCAATTATCTTTCTAATATTCTCCTGTATTATTTTTATGGTTTATACAGGTGGTTTCTTTGATGGTACAAGCTTTATTGAGGCATTTGCCAATTGCGATGCATCTCTTGGTCTGGTACTTGGTTCATTTGTAACTTTAATTTTTATATTCTTACTCTACATACCACGTAAGGTTCTGTCATATAAAGAATTTACCGATGCAATTCCACAGGGCTTTCGTGTTATGATTGCTGCTATTCTGATCCTGATTCTTGCATGGACATTGGGTGGCTTCTGCAGTGACAGACTACAGGCTGGTGAATTTGTTTCAAATGCTCTGAGCAACAGTTCTTTCTCAAATGCATTCTTCCCGGCTATCCTGTTTCTGATCGGAACCGGTCTTGCATTTGCAACAGGAACCTCATGGGGAACCTTTGGTATCCTGATTCCGATCATTACTGCTGTCTTCCCGGCTGATGCAAAGATTTTGGTCATCTCTATCTCAGCTATCCTGGCTGGTGCTGTATGTGGAGATCATATCTCACCGATTTCCGATACAACCATTATGGCTTCTGCAGGTGCTCAGTGTAATCATGTCAATCATGTATCAACACAGATTCCTTATGCTTTGGTTGTTGCAGCATGTTGTTTTATCGGATACATTGTTGCTGGTCTGACGGAAAATGTGGTGATTACAATGTTGACAGGTGTCGTGCTATTGATTGGATCACTGTTGATCATTCGCTCAAAGGTTGGTAAAAAAGAAGCATAAACAAACTGAATGAAA
>CAYRJT010000337.1:0-2416 GCA_964424675.1 uncultured Lachnospiraceae bacterium | reverse complement strand
GTGCCTGTTCATATGGCAGCTTCTCTCCCGCTGCTATTTTCTGACTCATGGCATTCAGAACAGGCTGGATTGCTCCCAGACTCTTTTGCAGATCTGCTATGGTTTTACGCAAATAATTTGCCTTTTCTTTGATTTTCGGATCAACACCGACTTCAATCAGTGTATCTGTTCCCATAGAAGATCCAATCATCTTGGCAGATATGATATTTCCCGCACGGACAACACCGCCGGTGATAAATCCTTTTCTTCCTGTTACTTCTATATCACCCTTTGCAGATACTTTACTGTGAAGGATTGCTTCTGTATGAACATAACCACCTGATGTGACTGTTGCATTCTCAATAAATTTGGAAATAATATTGCCGTCGGCTGATAATACACCCTTGTTCATGCCATTTACACCACGTGCAATGATGATATTACCCTTTGCCTCCAGCAGAGCCCCCTCGACAACACCCTTGACCTCTATATCTCCGTCAGCCTGTACGCAAAAGCCGGCATTTACATTGCCACGCACCAGTACATTCCCGGAATACTCAATATTACCTGTGGAGGTATCTACATCATTGACTTCATAAATATCCGAGACAAAAACCTTGTCATCCACAAGTGAAACATGACCGTTTACCTGTGAAGTAATCTCCAGACCATCCTCGGATTGTTCTATGTTTCTGCCGAATTTCAAAACCAGCTTCTTAACTTCTCTCTGCGGTACACGCTCTCCATATACATTCTGACCGGCTTCTCCGAGATCTGCCTTTGTCAGTCTGGCTAGCACATCACCGGCATTACATTTGCTGATCATATCCAGCTCAAAGAAATTGACCGTACCGTCCTCGTTCATTTTTGGTTTCACGTTCGGGTTCGTATTAAACAGATAGTTGATTTTGGCATCAGATCCCTGTACAGGTGCGATTCCTGTAGCAACCACATAGTCCGTACAGTAATGCCTGTTCGCAACAAATGCAGCGATTGTTTTTTCATGGATGCCTGTAATGATCTTTTTATGTCCGAGGTCGCTGATGATCTCATTTGTATCCATCACTGCACCTCTGTTGGAAGGAGCATAAAACCGTGCGACTGCGGTCATCTTATCCGGAGACACCTGAATCTCCAGCATTTCCTGCTCCGCATAATTTTCCTTGTCATCCACAACGACATCTGTCGGTTCCGTCAAATCGACATATGCCTTATTCAATGCAATCTGATCGTATCTTGTGTATCCCTTTCTTGCAAGATACTCACGCATCTCCTCGATTCTGATCGGTTCACCGCCGTCAACAGGTGGAAATAGTCTGAGCGAGGTCTTGCCGTTCTCCATGATCAACTGAAAATATCCGTTATTCATACCCTTCCCCCTTAGTGCTGCATTCGTGGTTACAGCTCCGTTAATACACCCATATACCTACCCATCTTTGTCTTCATCTTCTGTAAGCCCTTCGTGTGGAGCTGTGAAATTCGTGATTCAGACACCTCTAATATATTGCTGATTTCCTTCAATGTCAGCTCTTCATAATAATACAGCACTATGACCTTTCGCTCCTTCTCTGTAAGCAGTTCCAGTGCCTCAGCTAGCATTGCCTTCAATTCACCCTGTTCTACAACATCCTCCGGTTGTTCAAACTGTCTGGAGGGTGCATTCTTATCCTGCGGAACATCGGTACCCTGTTCGATATACTCATTCAGGGACATGACATTTGTGATCTTCATCTGGCACTGCCAGTCAAGATACTCGTCCTCTGATATACCAAGTTCCTTGGCAATCTCGATATCCGTTGCATTTCGTCCTGTTTTTTCCTCAATATCCTTAACAGCAGAATTAATCCGCTTTTGTTTCTGGCGGATCGTTCTCGGAATCCAGTCCATCTTACGGATCTGGTCTAAGATTGCCCCTCGGATCCGAAGACTGGCATAGGTTTCAAATTTCACCGCTTTACCAGGATCGAACTTGTCAATTGCATCAATCAGTCCAAAAATTCCGTATCCCACCAGGTCGTCATACTCCACATTATAGCCCAGATACATACTGAGTCGTCCTGCTACAACCTTTACCAGTGGTGCATATTCCAAAATGATTTTTTCTCTGCTCTCAGGCGACTTTGTTCTGGCATACTCAGCCCACAGTCTCTTCCTTGAAGTTTCGTCCATTGACTATTCCCCTTTTTCTTCCGTCTCACCCTTATTCTCAGTTTTGGCAGCGCCTGCAGCTTCGTTCTCACCTTCTGCGCCTTCTTCGCCGGTCTTTTCAATGACTTCCCCTTCGTCACCGACAACATTTTCATCCGGCATATGAAAAGAATCCAGTATCTTCTTTACTACACAGCCAATGATTAAAAATATGATCAAGACCCAGATCAATATAATCAGTGTATCCTTGATTTCATAGCCATTCAGATATGTGACAATACATGTTACC
>CAYRJT010000336.1:0-2422 GCA_964424675.1 uncultured Lachnospiraceae bacterium | reverse complement strand
GTGGATGCGCCGCTGACAAATGAGTGTACCTCTTCTGTAGGCATCAATCATGAACAGGCACAGTATGACGTGGCGAAAAAAACAATAGAAGATAATACCTGCAAACGGGTTCTCTACATAGCGGGAAAACGAAATGGCTACGTGACAGATGAGCGTCTGCAGGGCATGAAGCGACTGGTAGAGGATCTGGATCTGACCATGATGGTCAGGGATGGAGACTTCAGTGAATTGAAGGCACGCCAGATTGCTTTTCGGTATGCAAGAAATAAAGATGTGGTTGTCTGTGCATCGGATCTGATGGCCATCGGAGCCATGAATGCGCTGACAGAGATGGACATTTTCCGCCCGGTCTGTGGCTTTGATGGAATCACGCTGATGGGCTATGTCGGAAAGCAGATGAACACGATTTATCAGAATTTCTATCATGTGGCAGCAGAGGCTGTGGCTGAGCTGGACAGACTATTTGATGATGAAGAGGGACGAAGGGTGATTCTCAGTCATGAGATCGTGAGGATGGAATATAAGGATATCATCAGGTGACATGGCATAAAACTATAATGAGATGAATCTGCCCGCGGGGTAACTCCATGTATGAATCATTTGGTGGTTTTGAATAAAGAAAAGTCCGGATACGTACAGTTATAAAAGAGAAATTTGTGCAACCTTGACAAAGAATGAGAAAATGAAAAAGGGGGTTGCGGAAAACGTTTTCCTATGGTAGATTGAACATAGCGAAGAGATAAGACGAGATGAATATCTGCTTAGTAATCAGGGAACTATAAAATCTACATATAATGGAGGAAATGAAAATGGCTATGAATGATACTTTAAATGCTGTACAACGCAGTGTGATACGTGACCAGCTGGAGAATAATCTGGAAGAAAAGACAAAGAAGCTGTACAATAAAAGCATCGCAGACTGTACAGATCCGGAGCTGTATCACAGTGTACTTCAATTGACTAAGGATATGATGGATATCACGCCGGGGATCAACGGAGATAAGAAGGTTTACTATATATCTGCTGAGTTCCTGATTGGAAAACTGCTGTCCAACAATCTGATCAATCTGGGCGTTTATGACAAACTGAACGAAGTATTAAAAAAGAATGGGAAAACACTGACAGCAATCGAGGATGCGGAGCCGGAGCCGTCACTGGGCAATGGTGGACTCGGAAGACTGGCTGCATGTTTCCTGGATTCTATTGCAACACTGGGACTGCCCGGAGACGGAATCGGACTGAATTACCATTTTGGATTATTCAAGCAGGTATTCAGAGACAGACTGCAGATGGCAGAGAAAAATGACTGGATCGAGGCTCAGTCATGGCTGCGCAAACAGGATCTTGCATTTGAGGTAGCATTTGGAGACCGCAAGGTAAAATCGGTTCTGTATGATATTGATGTAGTCGGCTATGAGAACGGTATCAATAAGCTGCATTTATTTGATATTGAGTCCGTGGATGAGAGCATTGTAAAGGAAGGCATCAATTTTGATAAAGAAGAGATCGAAAAGAATCTGACCCTGTTCCTATATCCGGATGATTCGGATGAAGCTGGCAACCTCTTACGTATCTACCAGCAGTATTTTATGGTCAGCAATGCGGCACAGCTAATCCTGCATGATATGCGTGAGAGAAAGTATGACCTGAAGAGATTATATGATCATGCAGTGATTCAGATCAATGATACACATCCGACCATGGTCATTCCAGAACTGATCCGTATCCTGACAGAGGATAAGGCGATTTCCATGGATGAGGCAATTGAGATTGTCAGCAAGACCTGTGCCTATACCAATCATACAATCCTGGCAGAGGCTCTGGAGAAATGGCCGTTATCTTACCTGGAGAAGGTCGTACCGCAGCTCGTTCCGATCATCAAGGAATTAAGCAGAAGAGTGGCTGAGAAGTATAGTGATCCGAAGGTACAGATCATAGATGCTGATAATCGTGTGCACATGGCACATATTGATATTCATTACGGATTCTCTATCAACGGTGTAGCAGCACTGCATACAGAGATCCTGAAGGAATCAGAACTGAAGCACTTCTACGATATCTATCCGGAGAAGTTCAACAATAAGACAAATGGTATCACGTTCAGAAGATGGCTGCTTGCCTGCAATCAGGATCTGTCAAAATGTATCACGGATACAATCGGTGACGGCTATAAGAAAAATGCGAAGGAGCTTGAAAAGCTTCTGGAGCATCAGAATGATAAGGCACTGCTTGATCAGATCAGTGATATCAAGCAGCAGAAGAAGAATGCATTGGCGGCCTATATCAAAGAGAAGGAAGGCGTGGAAATCGACCCGAATTCCATCTTCGACATCCAGATTAAGCGTATGCATGAGTATAAACGTCAGCAGATGAATGCACTTTACATCATTCATAAATATCTGGAAATCAGACGCGGCAAGAA